>NZ_JAPJQF010000091.1:0-5085 GCF_030825285.1 Anaerotruncus massiliensis (ex Togo et al. 2026) | reverse complement strand
CGCTTTGCGGCGCTCGCCGCAGGCGAGGAGCGCATCTATGCCCGGGCAGGCCGCCCAAGGCGGAGGGCCCTTGAGCGCCCTTCTTCCGCCGACTTCTTGGGCGCGCAAGAAGTCGGCCCGCCGGCCGGGGCGGGACCCGGCAATCCATGCCGCCGCAGGCGGCTCCCCTCAGCCCTCCGAAGGAGGGCGATCAAATGCCTCGCCGGGCGCAGCGCGGATTATCTAAAAAGCCCCGCCGCCCACGGGGCTGCAAAGCTCCGCCGCTCCCCGAGCGGCAAAAAAAACAGAAGCCGGACGGGAGGCCCGTCCGGCTCGGGTTTTCCGCCCCGTGCAAACGCAATTTCGAGGTAAAAACCGTTTTTAGTATGCGCCCGGGGGATGAAAAGATGCAAAACGGAAAAAATTATTTGAAACCCTTGCATTGAAAGGGTGATTATGCTATCATATTACGAGTTGGAGTACTCAGGAATCGGAGGTAAAAAAAGGATGAATGCGATTGAAATCATCGGCGGCGTCCTGATCATGATTGCTGCCGTTGTGATTACCGTGACTGTCATGTTTCAGGAGGGTAAAGGCAACGGCCTGAACGCGCTTGCCGGCTCGAATGAATCGTCCTATCTCGGGAAGAACAAAAACCGCTCGATGCAGGCGACCATGGTCCGCGTCACCAAGTATACGGGGATCGCGTTTGTGGTCATCACGCTTGCGGTCTATCTCATCAGCTACGCGATGAAATAAGCGATTTGCGGACAAACGCCCGGCCGTTCGGCCGGGCGTTTTTTGTGCCGGGGATGTTCAGGAAAACTCCTTGACAAGCGTCTCATGCTCGCAGAATTCCTCGAAGAACCGTTCCCCCGTGGGCCGGTAGCCGCACTTCTCATAGAAGGGGATGGCGTAGAGCTGCGCGCCCACGACGATTTTTTTCGCGCCCCGCTCCCGCGCCGCGGCCTCGAGCCGTTCCATCAGCAGCCGCCCGAACTGCTCGCCGCGGAAGGCCTTGCACACCGCGATGCGCCCGATGTGGAAGGTCTCGCCGTCCGCGTCGCAGTAGACCCGTCCGGTGGCGGCGGGCCGGCCCTCCCGGTAGACGACCATGTGCCGCGACACCGCGTCGAACTCGTCCTCGTCGGGGATGGTGAAGCCCTGTTCCTTCGTAAATACCTCGTCGCGCACCCACAGCGCGTCGGAAAGGTTGTCCGTGCCGTCAAAAAATCGAATCTCCATAGCGTCCTCCGGTAAATGAAACGTTCACCGGACCATTATACGCCCTCACACGCCGAAAATCAACTTGACGACGAGCAGGGAAATCACGCCGGGCAGGCCGAGCAGCGTGGCGGCGCCGACGGTGAAGAGGTTGGGGGAGAGGGCGATCCCGGTGAAGGCCCCGGACCAGCAGACGGCAAGGAGGGCGGCGTTGCCGGTGAGGGCGGAGAAGCAGAGGGAACGGAGAAAATGCCGGGAACGCCACAGGGAGGCGAGCATGATCAGGCAGACGGCGCCCGCGGCGGCGGTCAGGATGGATAGCGCCATATTTTTCACCTCCGGGCTTTTGGATTCCATTACAGGATATGTCCGCGCGCCGGAGGATATGTCCAAAAAAAGAGCCCGCAGCACGTGCTGCGGGTTCTTTTGCGCGTAGAGAGGGCGTCTGTAAGCCGGGTTCTGTCGTGGACAACGATCTTTCTGGGCCGCGCGTCGCCGCGCGGCTCAAGCCGCCTTTCGGGACCCGGCGGGCCGCCGCATCGTCCCAGCTGGCGTTGCTTCGGATAGGGTTTACATGGCGGCGCGGTTACCCGCGTCCCGGTGAGCTCTTACCTCGCCTTTCCATCCTTACCACCGTCCGCGGGGGAAGCCCCCGTGATGCGATGGCGGTATCTTTCTGTTGCACTTTCCCTCGGGTCGCCCCGGCCTGCCGTTAGCAGGTATCCCGCCCTGTGAAGCCCGGACTTTCCTCACGCCCCCGCAAAGCGGGGCCGCGCCGCTGTCCAACGCGCTCTCTACACTGGTGTAAGTATACGCCAAACGCACGAATCCGTCAACCTTGTCCGTCAATCCTGCAAAGATCATATAAAAAACGTGAAAACTTTGAAAAAAGACCGTTTTTTTGCAACATTCATCTTGCATCACTGCAAATGATTCATTATAATAAAGAATATCTGATAAGGATGAAATTCGATAAGGGGGAATTTTCATGTCAACCTTTCAAAGTACATATCTGCAGGGCGTCTACGACACCGTATGCAAGCGCAACCCAAACGAACCGGAGTTTTTGCAGGCGGTCAGGGAGGTCCTCGAATCGTTTGAGCCGGTCGTGGCCCAGCGCCCCGACCTTGTAAAGGCGGGCATCATCGACCGGATCGTCGAGCCCGAGCGGTTCATTCAGTTCCGCGTCTCGTGGGTGGACGACGAAGGCAACGTCCAGGTCAACCGCGGCTTCCGCGTCCAGTACAACTCCGCGATCGGCCCCTATAAGGGCGGCCTGCGGTTCCATCCGAGCGTCTGCGCGTCGGTCATCAAGTTCCTCGGCTTCGAGCAGTGCTTCAAGAACTCGCTGACCGGGCTGCCGATGGGCGGCGGCAAGGGCGGCTCCGACTTCGACCCCAAGGGCAAGAGCGACGGGGAGATCATGCGCTTCTGCCAGAGCTTCATGACCGAGCTCTACCGCCACATCGGCCCGGACACCGACGTCCCGGCGGGCGACATCGGCGTGGGCGCGCGGGAGATCGGCTACCTCTACGGCCAGTATAAGCGCCTGCGCAACGAGTTCACCGGCGTGCTGACGGGCAAGAGCCTCTCCTACGGCGGCTCCCTCATCCGCCCGCAGGCCACCGGTTACGGCCTGCTCTACTTCACCCAGCAGATGCTCAAATCGATGAAGAACGACTCCCTCGCGGGCAAGACGGTCGTCATCTCCGGCTCGGGCAACGTGGCCATCTACGCCTGCGAGAAGGCGCAGGAGATGGGCGCGAAGGTCGTCGCCATGTACGACTCCAACGGCTATATCTACGACAAGGAGGGCATCAAGCTCGACGTCGTCAAGCAGATCAAGGAGGTCGAGCGCGCCCGCATCAAGGAGTATGCCGCGCGGGTGCCCGGCGCCGAGTACCACGAGGGCTGCAAGGGCATCTGGACGGTCAAGTGCGACGTCGCGCTGCCCTGCGCGACCCAGAACGAGATCGATGCGGAGGCCGCGCGGGCGCTCGTCGCAAACGGCGTGATGGCGGTCTGCGAGGGCGCGAACATGCCCAGCACCCCCGAGGCGGTCGAGATCTTCCAGAAGGGCGGCGTAATCTTCGGACCGGCGAAGGCGGCCAACGCGGGCGGCGTGGCGGTCAGCGGCCTGGAGATGTGCCAGAACTCGGCGCGCTATTCCTGGACGGCCGAGGAGGTCGACGCCAAGCTCAAAAACATCATGGAGAACATCTTCCACAACGTGTTTGATGCGTCGAAGGAGTTCGGCGCCGAGGGCAACCTCGTAATGGGCGCGAACATTGCCGGCTTCATGAAGATCGCCGACGCGATGAAGTGGCAGGGCGTCGCCTACTAAGCGAAACGGGTCCCGCACAGCGGATGAGAAACGATCAGGCTGCCGGAATTCCTTTCCGGCAGCCTGTTTCCATACCGCCGGAGGTTTGTGGTATCTGACGAAAATAACGGATTTTTTTTGACACGGAACCGCTTCCGTGCTATGATGGAAACCATATAGAAAACCGTATCACCGGGGAGAAAAAAGGAGTGTTTACCTATGATGGAGATCAAGGTCACGCTGACCGATCATCCGAAGCAGAAGCCCGACGAGAACAACCTCGGCTTCGGCCATATCTTTACCGACCACATGTTCCTGATGGACTACGACGACGGACAGGGCTGGCACGACCCGCGCGTCGTCCCCTACGGCCCCATCCCGATGGACCCGGCCTGCTCCTGCCTGCACTACGCGCAGGAGGTCTTCGAGGGCATGAAGGCCTACCGCACCGCCGACGGCAAGATCCAGTTCTTCCGTCCCGGCCAGAACTTCAAGCGCCTGAACACCTCCTGCGAGCGCCTCGTCATCCCGAAAATGGATGAGGAGCTGCTGATGGAGGGCCTCAAGCGGCTCGTCACCATCGAGAAGGACTGGGTCCCCTCCGCGCCGGACACCTCCCTCTACATCCGCCCCTTCATCGTCGCCACGCAGGCGGTGCTGGGCGTGCATCCGTCCGCGCACTACGTCTACTGCGTCATCCTCTCGCCCTCGGGCGCCTACTACGCGGGCGGCATCGATCCGGTCAAGATCTACGTCGAGACAAAATACGTCCGCGCGGCCTCCCAGGGCGGCATGGGCGCCTACAAGACGGGCGGCAACTACGCCGCCAGCCTCATCGCGCAGGAGGAGGCCGAGAGGCAGGGCTATTCCCAGGTGCTGTGGCTCGACGCGGTCGAGCGCAAATACGTCAAGGAAGTCGGCTCGATGAACGTCTTCTTCAAGATCGACGGCGAGATCGTCACCCCGGAGCTCGACGGCAGCATCCTGCCCGGCATCACCCGCAAATCGGTCATCCAGCTGCTCCGGTCGTGGGGCATGAACGTCTCCGAGCGCAAGCTCTCGATCGATGAGCTCGAAAGCGCCGCCAAGGCGGGCAAGCTCGAAGAGGCGTGGGGCACCGGCACCGCCGCCGTCATCTCGCCGATCGGCGAGCTCAAATGCGGCGATACCGTCACCGTCATCAACGAGGGCAGGATCGGCGAGATCAGCCAGAAGCTCTACGATACGATCACCGACATCCAGTGGGGACGCATCCCCGATCCCTTCGGGTGGATCACGCCCTGCTGCTGACCTCTTGGGTTTGCCGCGCTGCGACGGCCCGCAGGCCTAGTGCCGGAGGCGTGTCCCGCCGACGGCCGCCCGGCGGGGATTAGACGGGAATTGCCGCTTTATAAGCGGCAAGAATTACTTGCGCGTTCCGCCGCGCACCACGGGTTCCTTTTCGGACGGACGAAAAGGAACCAAAAGTCCGCCTAAGGGACTTCCGCCAGTCCCTTAGGAATCCCCGGGAGTACCTTGCCAGTACCCGCAGACTACCGCCGCTCCCCACAGGTACACCA
>NZ_JAPJQF010000090.1:0-5251 GCF_030825285.1 Anaerotruncus massiliensis (ex Togo et al. 2026) | reverse complement strand
CCAGCCAGGCCCCCGCTTCGGAAGCGGGGGCCTGGCTGGCCTGCGAGGGGGCGGGGGCGGTCGCGCAGCCCGCGAAGACGCCCGCTAAGAGCGCGAGGCAGAGAAGCAGAGAGATGGATCTTTTCATGGTTTCATAACTTCCTTTCTTCCTAGCTTATCGTTAAGAGGCTTCCTTTCCTCCTGGGTCCGTTATTCCTGCCAGTGCTTTAAGATCGCGTCGGTCGTCTTTTCCGAAAGGGAGGTGATGCTCTGGGTCTCCATCGTGCGCACGTAGGTGTCCAGCCGGTCCTCGAGCGGCTCGGTGAACTTTTTGTCGAGCGCCGCCGTCCCGAGCATCGCGCCGTAGGCGTGCCCGATCGGGCCGCCGGTGCAGTCGTTGTCCTGCCCGGACATCATCAGGATGCTCATCGCCTTTTGGTAGTCGTTGCCCGCGAAGTAGATCGCGATCACCTCGGAGGCCATGTTCGGGTAGCAGTGCACCCAGTTGTAGTGCTTGTATTTTTCCTCGCACAGCTCCCACGCCTCGCGGTAGGTCGCCGATTTCTCGCACGCCTCGAAGGCGAACTCGAGCACGGTGTAGAACTCGCTGTCCATCGGGATGGCGCGCATCGCCTTCTCCAGAACGGTGCGCATGTCGGTCTCGACGTAGGCCATCGAGACGAGCACCGCGTTGAAGACCTCCGCGAGGATGCCGTTGTTGTGGTGGGAGACCCGCCCGTCCTTCCAGGCGAGCTCGGCGGCCAGCCTGGGCCTGCCGGGGGCGAGCGCGCCGCAGATGGCTGCACGCATCGCGGCGCCGATCATCTCGCGGTAGGGATTGACGAGGTAGCCGCTCTGCGGCGGATAGATGCCCGAGCGCATGTGGCGCAGGGCGACCTCCTCGGCCGTGTAGGCGAAGGGGATGAGCCCCACCCACTTGTCGGCGATGTCGTCGGAATCGATCGCGTAGCCCTTTTCACGGAACGCCTCGAGCAGCGCGAGCTCGAAGGTGATGTCGTCGTTGAGGGTCTCGGGGGGCTTGACGTAGCCGTCGATCTCCCCGAACACCTCCCACAGCCGGGAGGATTTGAAGCCCTCCACCGCCGTGCCGAGCGCCGAGCCGATGATCTCGCCCAGCCAGCCCGCGTGCACCCGGTCGAAGAGCTCCTCCCGGCCGGGAAGCCGGTAATCGGGATAGTCGCAGAGCTGCGCGTTTTGCAGGTACTGCTCAAAGCTCTCGTAGACCACGTAGGACCAGTAGGGGTGCCCCTCGATCTTGGGGGCCTCGGCGAGCGCCTTGAACACCCGCGCGTTGAGGACCTGCAGGTCGATGAGGCGGTCCTCCCGGATCGCGTCGAACGCCAGCGGGATGAGCTTGTCCGCCTCGGTGACGTCGTAGCCCATGTTCGCCATGCTGCTGATCGCGCCGAGCATCTTGGAGTAGGGCGCCTTCGACTCGGGCAGGGGCTTGGTCCACGCGCCCTTGCCGCTCTCGAGCATCTGGCGCGCCTCCTCGAGGAACTTGCCCTCCAAAAGGTTGTCCCACTGGATGAGGTCGGTGCGGTCCTTCACCGGCACCGCGCCGCTGAACATTTCGTAATCCCATTCCCACGCTTGTTTCATGCGGTAACACTCCTATCTGTAAAATTATGACATGGTCAAAAAATGGGGGTTGTATTATAATGGTCCTGATACTTTCAGGCTGGTACGATCAGGTTTTTTTGCGTTTGCCGCCTGCACTGTTTTGGAAGGAGGGCGCCCCATGTCCATCTCCTGCGCGGACCTCAAGGGCCTCAGGCACTTCAGGCAGATCCGGCTGGTCGCCGGTGAAAAGGGGCTCTACCGGCAGATCTCCTGGCCGTTCATCTGCACCACCTCGACCATCTCCCAGTGGCTGCACGGCGGGGAGCTGATCTTCATTTCGGGCGCGGGTCTCGACTGCGGGGAGGAGAGCCTGCTCTCCCTTATGCGTGAATCGGTCTCCAAGGGGCTGGCCGGCATGGTCATGCTCACCGGGGAACGCTACATCCCCGAGATCCCCCCGTCGCTGGTCGAGCTGGCCGACGCGTCCTGCTTCCCGCTCTTCGAGATGCCCTGGGACGTCAAGCTGATCGACGTGACGCAGGAGATCTCCGAAAACATTATGTACCGCAAGGAGCAGTCGAAGAAGGGGCAGCGGTTCCTGGAACAGCTGCTCTTTTCCGCGGACGACAGCCGCACCTTCGAGGAGCTCTCCGGGCTGTTCGGGATCCCCCAGCGCGCCTTCCGCTTCATCGCGGTGGCGGAGATCCAGGCCGGGGACCCGGCGGCCGCCGCCCTGGACACCATCAAGAGCGACCTCTCCCACACCCTCAAATCGTGCGGCGAGGGGGAGGGGCGCAGCGTCCTGGCGATGGGATATCTCAACACGGTCGTCTGCCTCGCGCTCGGCAAGACCGAACGGGACGCCGCCGCGCTTGACAAATGCCTCACCGAGACGTTCGGCGTGCTCTCCAAGCGCTATCCCCACGCGCCGCTGCGCCTGGGCTTCGGGCGGGTGTGCCAGAAGGGCTGCCCCATCCGGACGAGCTACTCGGAGGCCAAAAAGGCGCTGGCCACGATGGCCAAGGGGATCAGCCGGGAACAGGTGCTGCACTATTCCGAGCTCGGCATCTTCCGGCTCTTCTTTGAAATCGAGAACCCCGAGGAGATCCGGAAGTACTCCCGGGAGAACCTCGGGCCGCTGCTCGAGGCGGACCGGAAGAACGGCTCCGACCTCGTGGGCACGCTGCGCAGCTACCTCTACAACAACTGCAACCTGCTGCGGACCTCCCAGGCGCTCTATATCCACCGCAACACCCTCATCTACCGCCTCAATACGATCAAGGGGCTGCTCGCCAAGGATTTAGACGATGCGTTTGTCCGGCACGAACTCTTCAACAGCATCCTTGCCGCGGAATTCATCGAAAAATAGCGGTTCCTCCCGCAAAAAGCCCCGGTCGGTTTCGACCTGCTCGAACCGCCGGAAGAGGAATTCTCCCCCGCGCACCGAGCAGGCGACGCTCGCGCGTTCGCAGACCGCGTCAAACTCGTCGGCGGCGTTGAGCACGATAAAGTTGGCGTCCCTGCCCGGCGCGATGCCGTAGGCGTCCTGGATGTGCAGCGTCTTCGCGCCGTTCACCGTGATCAGGTCGAGCGCGCCGTAGATCTGCTCGATGCTCGTGAGCTGGCAGGCGTGCAGGCCGGCGTCGAGGATGTTCATGAGGTTCCCCGAACCGAGCGGATACCACGGGTCGGAGATCGAATCCTGCGCGAAGCAGACGTTGAGCCCCTCGGCGAGCAGCTCGGGCACGCGGGTCACGCCGCGGCGCTTGGGGTAGCTGTCGCACCGGCCCTGAAGATGCATGTTCTCGGTCGGGCAGGAGATGAAGTTGAGCTTCGCGAGCTTGAGCAGCTTAAAGAGCTTGGCGGTGTAGGCGTTGTTGTAGGAGGCCATCGCGCAGGTGTGGCTGGCGGTGGTCAGTTCGCCGATGCCGCCGAGGTAGGCCTGCGCGGCCAGCTCCTCGAGGAAGCGGGACTGCTCGTCGTCCGTCTCGTCGCAGTGGATGTCCACGAGCTTTCCGTATTTGACCGCGAGCTCGACCGCCCTTTTGACCGAGCGCAGCCCGAACTCGCGGGTGAATTCAAAGTGCGGGATCGCGCCGACGACGTCGGCGCCCATTTTAAGCGCCTCCTCCACGAGCCGGTCGCCGCCCGGGAAGGAGTACATCCCCTCCTGCGGGAAGGCGATGATCTGCATGGTGACGAGGTCGGAGACCTCCTCGCGCAGCTCCAGCATCGCCTTCAGGCCGGTGAGGTTGGGGTCGGTCACGTCCACATGGGTGCGGACGTATTGGATGCCGCTCAGGATCTGCTTGCGCAGGGCGATGCGGGCGCGGCGCTTGATCTCCGCCCCGGACATGCCGCCCTTTGTCTCCGACCAGCGCTGGATGCCCTCGAAGAGGGTCCCGCTGTGGTTTTTCGCGCCGGGTTCGCGCGCCGTATATACATAATCCAGATGGATGTGCGGTTCCACATAGGGCGGAAGCGTCAGCTTCCCGCCGAGGTCCACCCGCTCGGCCTCCGGATACCGGGCGCCCAAGCCGGGAGCGATCTCCGAAAAGACGCCGTCCTCCACCAAAAGGTCGGTGACGCCGGCGGCGCCCTTGAGCTTCGCGTTCAGAAATAAGGTTCTCTTCATGTGCAGAAATCCCCTTTGATCCAGGCGGGCCGGTGGCCGCCGTGTTCTCTGTTAAAAAGCATAGCACAGCGAAACGGCTTCGTCATTGTACCCTGCGTACAAGCATTTGGCGAGCTTTCGGACTTTTTGTACATTGTAGCCACAATCCTTTTCCCTTATCATTTGATTATGTGATGAACATCCAAAAGGAGGGCGCTGTATGTTTGAAGAAGTCAAGATGGAACGGATGACCTGGCGGGAATTTGAGGCGAAAAAGGACCGGGTCCTCATCCTCCCGGTCGGCGCGACCGAACAGCACGGGCCGCACCTGCCGCTCTGCGTGGACGCGGTGCTCGCCGAGCAGTTCGCCTGCCGGCTCGCCCAGGCGGTCGGCGGCGTGGTCGCCCCCACCCTCTCCTACGGCTATAAGTCGAAGCCCCTGAGCGGCGGCGGGCCCCTCTTTCCCGGCACGATCGACCTGAACGGCGCGACGCTCCAGCAGCTCGCCTCCGACCTGTTCGACGAGTTCGTGCGGGACGGCTTCACCAAAATCTTCATTATGAACGCGCACTTTGAAAACGACCCCTTCCTCATCGAGGCGATGGACCTGTGCAGCGCCCGTTATGGGGACCGCGTCACCCTCCTGCTCTCCAACTGGTGGGACCCCATGCCCGAGGAACTGATCGGCCGCCTCTTCGACGAGGTGCCCTTCCCCGGCTGGGCGTTCGAGCACGCGGCGATCACCGAGACCTCCCTCATGCTCTACTTCGCGCCCGAGCTTGTGCGGGAGGAGCTCATCGTCGATTCAAAGGGCGCCGCGCCCTGCCCCTACTTCAAATATCCCATCGATAAAGACGCCATTCCCTCCACCGGGGTCCTCGCGACCGCGCGTTCCTCCTCGGCGGAAAAGGGGCGGCTGATCGTCGAGGCGGTTCTCCCACGCCTCGTCGAGATCGTCGGTACGGCCTTCCCAGGCTGACAAAAACAGGGCGGCGGGTCCGTATGGACCCGCCGCCCGGTTTTTGCACGCCCCGGATGCGCAAAAAACCCCCCGGCGTTGGCAGCGGGGGGTTT
>NZ_JAPJQF010000089.1:0-5411 GCF_030825285.1 Anaerotruncus massiliensis (ex Togo et al. 2026) | reverse complement strand
CCGGGAGTACCTTGCCAGTACCCGCAGACTACCGCCGCTCCCCACAGGTACACCAGCTGAGGGCTCAATTTAGGTTGCGGACGCTCCCAACGGCGGAAACGAAATGTGCGGCGAGCTTGCCGGGCAGGGGCCGCAACTGACGTGCGCACAGCCCTCCGCTCACGTCCAGCCTGCCGCGTGCAGCAGACCGGTTCCACCCGCGCCGGCAAAAAGAGCGGCCGCCCGAAAGGGCGGCCGCTTCTGTATGCAGTTGCCGGGTGAGGGCCCATGGGGGAGGGTCGCCGACCTTCCCCCATGAGGCGCGCCGGGCGGGCGTCGGCGCGAAGCGCCGCTTCGACGCGCAGCGTCGAGCAGTCCCGCCCTTCCTTAACGTACTTTTGGTCGGGGGCCAAAAGTACGCGCGCCTCAGTCTTCCTCGTTCATCTTTTTGGCTTCCTCGATGACGGCGGCTTCGAGCTGGGGCGGGAGCAGCTCATAGCGCTCGAAGGTGAGGGTGAAGTAGCCGCGGCCCTGCGTGGTGGAACGCAGCACGGTCGCGAAATCGCCCATCTCGCTCATCGGGACCTCGCCCTCGATCATCTGGAGGCCGTCGTCCGCCGGGTTCATGCCGAGCACGCGGCCGCGGCGTTTGTTGAGCTCGCTGATCATGTCGCCCGTGTTGGAGTCGGGGACGTAGACCTTGAGGTTGCCGATCGGCTCGAGCAGCGCGGGGGAAGCCTGCGCCATGCCCGCCTTGTAGGCGAGGGACGCGGCGGTCTTGAACGCCATTTCGGACGAGTCGACCGGATGGTAGGAGCCGTCGACGAGGACCGCCTTCAGGCCGACCACCGGGTATCCGGCGAGCACGCCGTGCTTGACGCAGTCCTGGAGGCCCTTTTCGACCGCGGGGAAGAAGTTCCTCGGCACCGAGCCGCCGAAGACGTTCTCCTCGAAGAGGAGGTCCTCGCCGTCGTAGGGGGAGAACTCGACCCACACGTCGCCGTACTGGCCGTGTCCGCCCGACTGTTTCTTATGCTTGCCCTGCACCTTGACCGCCTTGCGGATCGTCTCGCGGTAGGGAACGCGGGGCTTGGTGAGGTCGATGTCCACGCCGAACTTGGTTTTCAGCTTGGAGACGATCACGTCGATATGCTGCTCGCCCAGGCCGGAAATCACCTGCTGGTGGGTCTCGGCGTTCTGCTCGAACTTGATGGTCGGGTCCTCCTCCATCAGGCGGACCATGCCCTGCGCGACCTTGCCCTCGTCGCCCTTGTTCTTGACCTTGACGGCCATCGACAGGCACGCCTCGGGGAAGTTCATCCGCGCGAAGGAGACCACCCGCTTGGGGTCGCAGAGGGTGTCGCCGGTGATGGCGCTCGACAGCTTGGTGACCGCGCCGATGTCGCCCGCGGTGATGAAGGCGGTGTCCTCCTGCTTCTTGCCGGTCATGTAGATGAGCTTGCCCAGGCGCTCCGGCTCGCCGGTACGGGAGTTGACGGGAGCGATCTCGTTCGAGAGCTTGCCCGCGACGACCTTGAAATAGGAGAGCTTGCCGACGAACGGGTCGGCGACCGTCTTGAAGATATAGGCGGCCAGCGGGGCCTCGTCGGTGCAGGCGATCTCCACCGGGTTGCCGTCCTTGTCCTCGGCGGTCTCGGCGCCCGCCTCCCACGCGGAGGGCAGGTGGTCGACCAGCGCGTCGAGGAGCATGTCGATGCCTTCGAGCGTGGCCGCGGAGCCGCAGAGCACGGGGGTGATGGTGCCGTTGTGGACGCCGTCGTGGATGCCCTTGAGGATTTCGTCGCGGGTGAACTGCTCGCCCGAGAAGAACTTCTCGAACAGCTCCTCGTCCGTCTCGGCGACCGCCTCGCTGATGGCGGCGGTCAGGCCCTCGAAGCGGTGCTCGATGTCGGGCATCGCGACCTCGGAGGGCTCGCCCTTGGCGTTGTATTGGTAGGCCTTGTTGTCGACCAGGTTGATGTAGCACTGGACCTTGTGGTCCTCGACCACCGGCACGACGAGCGGGCAGACCGACGGCCCGAACGCGCCCTTGAGCTCCTCGAGCACCTTGTAGAAGTCGGCGTTCTCGGTGTCCATCTTGTTGACGAAGAACATCCGCGATTTGCCCATCTGCTCGGCGAGCTTATACGCCTTTTCCGCGCCCACGTTGAGGCCGGAACGCGCCGACACGGCGATCAGCACGCTCTCCGCCGCGCGCACGCCTTCATACATGCCCGCAGCGAAATCGAAAAGTCCCGGGGTGTCGATCAGGTTGATCTTGACGCTGCCCCAGCTGAACGGAGCGACCGCGCTCGAAACGGAAACCTTGCGTTTGACCTCCTCGGGGTCGAAGTCGCAGACGGTGTTGCCGTCGGGGACCTTTCCCAATCTATCGGTTGCGCCGGCCTTAAAGAGCAGGGCCTCCGCCAGGGAGGTTTTGCCGCTGCTTCCGTGGCCGGCAATTGCAACGTTCCGGATCTTACCCGCTAAGTATTGTCTCATGTAATAACACTCCTTTTTCTATCTGCACTGAGCATTAGTCATAATTGCCAGCAATCGCCGTGTGTTTGCGAGGCATTATATTGATATTATATAATTTCTCGGAGGCGTGCGCAAGGGATATCCCCTCCGTTCGCCTGTATAAATAATCCGGAAAATACTATGGACTTTGCACAAGGAATATGCGAAAAAAGGGGCCGCTGCTGGTGCAGCGGCCCTGTTGCGGGTAAAATCGATTATTTGCCCGCCGAAGCGGCGGCGCGGGTGATCAGGTACCACGCCAGCCCGAAGAGGAGCAGCACCCCGTAGGAGGCGAGCTGCAGCGAGCCGGTGAAGGCCATGAAGGCGACGAGCCCGTAGCCCGCGACGATGCCGATGAGCTGGACGACGGTGGCGCGCATGACCGATTTCCGGACGGCCGAGGCGGCGCGCACCAGCGCGAGCACGCCCGCGAGCCCGCCCCCGTGGCAGCCGCCCGCGGAGATGCGCTCCTTGGGCTTTGTGAGGAAGGCGTATTCCGCGTGGATCTTGGCGGGGAGCACCCGCACGCTCGTGCGGCGCACGCCGAACGCGGCCGCGACCAGCTCGCTGGTGATGTTCGGGTCGGTGGTGTAGAGCGCGACCGAAACGCCCCGGCGCTCCAGCTCGGAGAGGGCGTCGGCGGTTTCGGGGTCGGCGTTGTAGCTCACGACGAACATCGCGGAGAGCTCGCCCGAATTGGCGATATAGAGCACCTGCCTCCCGTCGCGGGTGTAGCGCATCTCGAAGTCGCGGGAGGGGCAGTCGATGTCGTGGTTGCGCATGAGCTCGTGGCTGCCGATCAGCACCCGCTTGCCGTCCACCCACGCCGAAAGGCCCATCCCGTCCTCGTACATGAGGCTGTCGACCTTTTTGAGCATCCGGCGGTTGCCGCCGATCATATTGAGGAAGATGCCCGACATGATGCCCCCGCAGGAGATGATCACGCTGGCGGCGTCGAGGATCGCCTCGTCGATCCGCTTTTCGGCAAACACCTTCATGCCGTGGAGCATGACGCTGTCGTCCGAGAAGAGGTCCCGGTCGCTGACGACCACCGCGCCGGTGTCGGCGTAGTCCTCGGCGGCGGTGTAGCCCGCGAGCATCGCTCCCTTCCGGGAGAGGCGCCTGGCCTGGCGGGCGAGCATGAGGTTGGGCACGAGCGAGCCCGAGAGGGGCGCGCAGATGCACAGCACCGCCGCGAACGCCGAAACGGCGGAAACCAGCTCACGGTCCATCAGGAAGAAGCCCGCGATCCCCACCACCAGCGCGCCCCCGAGGCAGATGGGCGAGGCGATGTTGGAGAAGGACTCGCTGTAGTCGGGGGAATAGCTGCGGTCGAGGAAGCCGGTGATGAAGCCGGCGCGGGCGCTGTAAGCGACCCGGTCGACGTCCGGCCCGAGGCCGCGGGAGAATTCCCGCGCGAATTCGCGGTTCTGGATCTGGACGAGCGCGTATTTGTCCCCCTCCGCCGTGAGGGTGGCGAAGTTGCGCTCAATCCGTTTCATCATCAGCTTCTTGCCGAAGAGGGAGAAGAGCAGCACCACGACGGCCAGCGGGAAATAGAGGCTGACGTTCCCGTTGCCGAGCACCGCGTCGGGCAGCACGGTCAGCACGATGCCCTGGATGAGCACGGCGAGCACGGCGAGCGCGGCGGGGGTGTCGCAGTTGGCGCGCATGCGGCAGAGGGCCGCGATGCCGCCGCCCACGATGTTGCTGCACACGATGGCGGCCAGCACCACGAGCACGAGGTTCACGATCAAAAAGAGCCGCATGTTGTTTTCCGGCGCGACCGCCGGGGGCAGCGGCAGCATATACCCCTCGGGGATCCCGAGCTTCCCGGCGAAGGGGACCACCTTGAGGGAAACGGTGAGGTAGAGGGACAGAAAGGCGAGCACCGCCGTCACGACCTGCCGGACGGTCAGCCCGGTGCGGATGGACCGGAGGTCCTTCTCCACATAGGGCGCGTCCTCCGGCGCGCCGAAATCGTCCTCCGGGACCTCCTGCTCGAGCAGCTCCTGCTCGGCGTAGGACTGCCGCCACTTGGACTGGGCCAGCTCCTGCGGGCCCTCCTCCCGCGCGCGGCGCGGCGCGGCCGTGTCGATCTCCTGCGTGTGACCCGCCGGCGCGTTCCTGCGCGGGCGCGGACGCAGGGGGATGTCCATCCGGGTGCCGTCCGGTTCCGGTTCCGTCCCGGCGTCGAACCCGAACTGGAACCCGAAGCCGCCCGCCTCCGGCGGGGGCGCGTCGTCCTCCCAGGAGGGCAGCCGGAAATCGTCCGCCGGTTCCTCCGGCGCGGCGCGGAAGGTGAAGCCCTCCCCTGCCCCCTCGCGGGGCGCGGCGGGCTGCTGCGCGGCCCCGCCGCGCGAACGGCGCAGCCGGTCGAGCGTCTCCCCGAGCGTCTCGCCCTGCGGCAGCGGCGCGGAATCGCTCTCGAAATCGTAGGGCGTCTTGGGCGCGGGCTCCGCGGGGTAGTCGTCGCAGCGCGGACGCGCGCTCTTCGGCGCGGGCTCCGCGGGGTAGTCGTCATAGCGCGGGCGCGCGCTCTTCGGCGCGGGCTCCGCGGGATAGTCGTCGTAGCGCGGGCGCGCGCTCTTCAGCGCGGGCTCCGCGGGGTAGTCGTCGTAGCGCGGACGGGCGTGCTTCGGCGCGGGTTCCGCGGGGTAGTCGTCATAGCGCGGGCGCGCGCTTCCCTGCGCGGGACGCCGGGGGGGCTCCTCCCGGCGCGGCGCCTCCTGCGCCTCCTGCCCGAACCCGCTCAGGCGGGAGCGCCGCTCCTCCTGGGGGGCGTGCTGGGGGGCGGCCGGCCGGCGCTGCGGCCGGCGGGTGCGCTCATAGTAGGGCTCGTCCGCGCGCGGGACGGCCCTGCGGGGCTCCTGCGCGTCCTCCGCGCGGCGGGGGCGGTAGTCCTCCTGCGG
>NZ_JAPJQF010000019.1:0-45264 GCF_030825285.1 Anaerotruncus massiliensis (ex Togo et al. 2026) | reverse complement strand
CGCGCACGCGCGCAGAGCGCGCGAACGCCCGGAACGGGCGTTGTTTTCCGCCGTGTGTTTCCGTCGAGCCATCCGGCCTCGGTCGTTGGGAGCGCCCGCAACCTGAATTGAGCCTTCAGCTTGTGTACCCGTAGGGAGCGGCGGCAGCTCGCGGGTCATGGCAAGGTACTCCCGGGGGATTCTCAAGGGGACTGGCGGAAGTCCCCTTGAGCGTCTTTCTTCCGCCGACTTCTTGGGCGTGCAAGAAGTCGGCCCGCCTGCCGGGGCGGGTCCCGGCAATCTATGCCGCCGAAGGCGGCACATCTGGAACGCCCCGAAGGGGTGCGGAAAAAGCCCCGTCGGGCGCAGCGCGGCAAATCCAAAACCGCCCGCCGGGGCGGGACCCGGCAATCCCCGCCGCCGCAGGCGGCACATCTGGAGCGTCCCGAAGGGGCGCGAAAAAAGCCCCGCCGGGCGCAGCGCGGCAAATCCAGGACCGCCGCCGGGGCGGGTTCCGGCTATCTATGCCGCCGAAGATGGCACATCTGGAGCGCCCCGAAGGGGCACGAAGAAAGCCTTACCGGCGGGCCGCCGGCAAACGCCGCCGCTCCCCGAGCGGTACCCCCCAGGAGGAACGCAATGAACATCCTGCTTGTGGCAATCAATGCGAAATACAGCCACACCAACCTCGCGGTGCGCGACCTGCAAAATGTGCTCGCGGCGGAGGGGGTGGAGGCCGGGATCGCGGAATATACGATCAATCAGCCTACGCGGGAGATCCTCAGCGACCTTGCGCGCCGGGGCGCGGATACCTATTGCTTTTCCTGCTACATCTGGAACATCGAATATGTGCGCAGGCTCGGCGCGGACCTGCGGCTGCTCTTTCCGGAGGCGTCCATCCTGCTGGGCGGGCCGGAGGTGAGCTTCGACCCGGAGGAACGGCTCGCGGCGATGCCGTGGGCGGACGCGATCCTCTGCGGGGAGGGGGAGCCGCAGATCGCCGGTGTCCTGCGGGAGGGACGGCCGCGCGGGGTCCGCCGCGCCGGGCGGTTTACCGACCTGGACGCGCTGCCCTTCCCTTACCGCGATTTCGACGCGCTCAAAGACCGGGTGCTCTACTATGAGTCGTCGCGCGGGTGCCCGTTCGGGTGCAGCTACTGCCTGTCATCCGCCGACCGGACGGTGCGTTACCGCTCGCTGCCGCGCGTCTTCGACGATTTGCGGCGGTTCCTCGACGCCGGGGTGATGCAGGTCAAGTTCGTCGACCGTACCTTCAACCTCGACGCGGACCGGGCGCTCGCGATCTGGAAATTCCTCGCGGAGCACGACAACGGAATCACCGGCTTTCAGATGGAGCTGGGCGGAGACCTGCTCACCGGGGAGCAGCTGGCGTTTTTCTCCACGGTGCGGCCGGGACTCTTCCAGTTCGAGATCGGCGTGCAGAGCACCTGCGGCGAAACGCTCGCGGAGGTCTGCCGCAAGACGGACGTCGGCCGCCTGATGGAGAACGTGCGCGCGCTGTCGGCGGCGGGCCGCCTGCATCTGCACCTCGACCTGATCGCGGGGCTGCCGGGCGAGGATTTCGCGCGGTTCGCGAAAAGCTACGACGAGGTGTTTTCCCTGCGGCCGGAGCAGCTCCAGCTCGGCTTTCTCAAGCTGCTGCGCGGCTCCTCCCTCTACGCGCGCCGGGAGGAATACGGCCTCGTGCACAGCGAAACGCCGCCCTATGAAATTTTATGCACGCCGCGGCTTTCCTTTTTGGAGCTTTCGCGGCTCAAATCGGTCGAGGAGATGACCGAGGCGTACTACAACAGCGGCCGGTTTTCCCATACGCTCGCATACCTGCTGGAATACATCCCCTCGCCGTTTGAGGCGATGCACGCGCTCGGGGAGCGGATGCCGGCGCGCGCGGTGGGCAAGTACGAGTATTACGACCTGCTTTACGCGCTCTGCGTCGACCGCGGCGGCGATCCCGAAATCTGCCGCTGGCTCGTGCGGTACGACCTCTGCCTGCATGAGAGGCCGCGCCGGCTGCCCGCCTGCTGCCCCGAGGCCCCGCGGGAGGCGCGGCGGCGCGCGGCGGAGCGGGGGCTGCCATCGGGAGCGCATCTCGAGCTGTTCCCCTTTGACGTGACCAGCCCCGGGCGGGAGCCGGGGGAGACGGCGGTCTGCTTTTTCCACGGGGAGCGGGATCTGCGCGGCAGGGCGCGCGCCGAACGGATTTTGTAAAAGGCCGGGTATTTACCCGGCCTTTTCTGTATGTCCCGGGCGGACAGGGACTGTATTTTTTTGCAAGAAAATAGGGGAAATTTGTTGGATTGTGTTGACTTTTCCCTGTAATTATGCGATCTTTATAACAGCACGTTCACAATTTGTTTTTATTTGAGGGGGACAAAAGAAAGATGGAACCTGTATTCGTAGGCTGGCTGTCGCTGCTGCCGCCCATTATCGCGATCGGCCTCGCGCTGATCACCAAGGAGGTTATCTCCTCGCTGATGATCGGCATCCTGTCGGGGGCGCTCATCTATGCGCTCAATACCGGCCTCAATCCGGTGGTCGGCGTCGCGGAGACGACCTTCAAGCTGATGGCGGGCCGTATGGACGTCAACATCCTGCTGTTTTTGGCGCTGCTCGGCGCGCTGGTCGTCGTCATGCAGATGGCGGGCGGCTCGCGGGCGTACGGCCGTTGGGCCTCCAGCAAGCTCAAGAGCAAGCGCAGCGCCCTGCTCGCGACGAGTGCGCTCGGCGCGCTCATCTTCATCGACGACTATTTCAACTGCCTCACCGTCGGCACCGTCATGAAGCCGGTCACCGACAAGTACGGCGTTTCCCGCGCGAAGCTCGCGTACATCATCGACGCGACGGCCGCGCCCATCTGCATCATCGCGCCGATTTCCAGCTGGGCGGCGGCCGTGGGCTCCAACCTGGCGGTGACGGGCGCGTTTGAAAGCGATCTGGGCGCCTTTGTGGCCACCATCCCCTACAACCTCTACGCGCTGCTCTCCATCGTCATGGTGGTCGCGCTCTGCTGCACCAACCTCGACTTCGGCCCGATGGCGGGTGCGGAGGCGCGCGCGGCCAGGGGCGAGCTCGGCGCGGTGGACACCACCGTGGGCGAGGAGCTGCCCGTCAACGACAAGGGCCACGTCTACGACATGATCATCCCCGTCGTGGCGCTGATCATTTTCTCGATCCTCGCGATGCTGTGGAACGGCGGCTTCTGGGGCGAGGACCCGGCCTTCCATTCGATCGGCGCGGCGTTCGGCAACTGCACCGCCTCCGAGGCGCTGGTCATCGGCGGCTTCGGCGGCCTTATCGTGGCGTTCCTGCTCTTCGTGCCGCGCGGCGTGGTCCACTATAAGGACTTCATGGCCGGCATCGGCGAGGGCGTCAAGTCGATGGTCCCCGCGGACATCATCCTCATCCTCGCCTGGACGATCAGCGGCGTCTGCCGCGACCTGCTCATGACGGGCGAATTCGTCAAGGGCCTCGTCGAAAACGGCGGCTTCCCCGGCTTCCTGCTGCCCGCGCTGGTCTTTGCGATCGCCGCATTCCTCTCCTTCGCGATGGGCACCGCCTGGGGCACCTTCGGCATCCTGATCCCGATCATCGTCCCCGTCTGCATGGCGGCCGCTCCCCAGCTGCTGGTCGTCTCCCTCTCCGCGACGCTGGCGGGCAGCGTTTTCGGCGACCACTGCTCCCCCATCTCCGACACGACGATCCTGTCGTCCACCGGCGCGGGCTGCAACCACATCGAGCACGTCTCCACCCAGATGGTCTACGCGCTCACCGTGGCGGTCTGCTGCTTCTTTGGCTATATCGTGGCGGGCCTGACCGGGGGCAACATCCCGATCACCCTCGGCGTATCCATCGTTCTGCTGCTGGGCGCGCTCTTTGTCCTCCACCGGCTGTTCGCCAACAGGGGCGAAAAACAGGCTGCTTAAAACCTGCTGCAATCAAAAGAACCGGGCCGCTGCCAATGGCAGCGGCCCGGTGTTTCATTGTATGGATAGCGTCCGCTTCAGTCGTTGAGAAGCTGGTCGATCACAAAGCGGGGGCGGTGCTTGACCTCCTTATAGATCTTGCCGATATACTCGCCGAGGATTCCCAGGCAGAGCAGCTGGATGCCGCCGAGCGCCCAGACGGAGCCCATGAGGGTGGTCCAGCCCTCGACCGTGTGGCCGAAGAGCTTGGTGACGAGCAGCCAGAGCAGGCAGAGCACGCTGACCGCGAAGATCAGCACCCCGAGGGTGGTGATGAGGCGGATGGGCTTGACCGAGAAGGAGGTGATGCCGTCGACGGCAAAGGAGAGCATCTTTTTCAGCGGGTATTTGGATTCGCCCGCGAACCGTTCGCTGCGCTCGTAGGCCACGACCGAGGTGCGAAAGCCGATGAGCGGCACGATGCCGCGCAGGAAGAGGTTGACCTCGCCGTACTGGGAGAGCGCCTCGAGGGCGCGGCGGCTCATGAGGCGGTAGTCGGCGTGGTTCTGGACGATCTCCACCCCCATCCACCGGAGGAAGCGGTAGTAGCCGACCGCCGTGGTGCGCTTGAAGAGGGTGTCCTTTTTGCGGGAGGAGCGCACGCCGTAGACGATGTCGCTGCCCGCCTGGTACTCGGCGACGAACCGGTCGACCGCGTCGACGTCGTCCTGCAGGTCTGCGTCCATCGAGATGGCGATGTCGCAGAGGTCCTTGGCCACGGTGAGCCCCGCCACGAGCGCGTTCTGGTGGCCCTGGTTGTGGGAGAGCTTGAGGCCGGAAAAGAGCGGGTCGCGCTCGTGCAGCTCGGAGATGAGCTGCCAGGTCGTGTCGCGGCTGCCGTCGTCCACAAAGAGGACGCGGCTCTGCGGGGAGACGGTCCCGGCGGCGATCATGCCGCCCAGCTTTGCCTTGAGGCGTTTGGAGGTCTCGGGCAGCACCTCCTGCTCGTTGTAGCAGGGGATGACCAGGTATAAAATTTCATTCATCGCGTTTCCTCCCCGGAATCGGGCGTTTCATCAAACCAGGAGGCGGGCGGCGGCTCAGGCGGGCCGTCCGCGTCCTCTTCGCGCGTCCCGTCCGCATCGTCGATGCCGGACGCGCCGGGCCCGGCTTCGCCGCCGCCGGGCGCGCCGCCGCCCTCCGGCGGCTCCGCGCCCGTCTCCTCCCACTCGGCCGGAGGCTCCCCGTCCTCCAGCTCGTCGGTCATCTCCCGCAGGGGAGGCCGGGGCGGGTCGTCGGGCGTTCTGCCGTACCGCTTCCAGAGCAGCAGGTAGATGACGAGCAGCAGCGCCGCGCCCAGCGTGAGGAGGACGCCGGCGTAGAGGCCGGGCGTCGTGTAGGTGAAGCGGATGACGTTGTCCCCGGCGGGGGCGCGCACCGCCATGAAACCGAGCGCGGCCTTTTCGATCTGGGCGGGCTGGCCGTTCACGGTGGCGGACCAGCCGGAATCGTAGGGCACCGAGTAGAAGACGAGGTTTTCCCGCGGCAGGTCGATGCGGGAGGTGAAGCCGCGGTTGTCGGTCGTGAATTCATAGCCCGCGGTCTCCCGCCGCGCGAGGCAGTCGGCGTAATAGTCCTCCTCGTCGAGGCCGCCGTAGTATTCCTTGGGCATATATTCGAGGATATCGCCGTGGCGGGCGGCCGCCTCGTCCTTGAGGACGAGCGCGTGCAGCAGCACGGCGGCGCGGTCCTCCTCGGGGACCTCCTCGAGGTCGCGCACGGTGATATAGTAGTCGTAGGTGAAGCCCATGGGGATGAAATATTCGTTCTCATAGAGGTTGTAGCCGAGCTGGACCGACCGGGGCTCCCAGCCGGGCATCGGCTCCTGCTCGGGGTCGTCCGTCTTGATGAAGAGCCAGCGCACCGAAAGCAGCGGGCGCAGCTGGTAATACTCCGTTTCGGGCTTGGAGGAGACGTCCCGCTTGACGCCCACCTTGGGGTAGAACTCCATGATCGAGACGGGCACGATCGAGTGAAAGGTCTGGATGTTGGGCAGGTGCCAGAACATGCCGAGGTTGTCCATGCCGTGGTAGATGTCCGTGCGGGCAAAGGTGCCGTCGTCGGGCAGCTCAAGCTCATAGCGGCCCGCCAGCGCGGTGTCGCGCAGGAAATCGGGCTTGTCCGAATGGGTCTTGCCGGTGGCGATGAAGGTGATCGAATAGCACGCGCACACAAAGCAGAGCGCGGCAGTCATGATGCGCATGAAGCCCCTTGTGTTTCGCCAGCGGCGGATGATGAGCCAGAGCGCGAGGAGGCCGAGCATCGCGATGCCGGCGGTGGCCGCGAACCGTTCGGGATATTTGGCCAGCCCAATCTTGACGCCGCCGTCCGACTGGAGGGTGGGGGTGAGGCCGAGGATGGCGGTGACGACGGCGGTGAACAGGAGCGTCCACCGGAACCCCTTGTCGAGGTCGACCGAGCGGTTTTCAAGCGCGAGCACGGTGGCGAGCGCCATCAGCAGGATGGGCATGTAGTACCAGCGCGCGTAGTAGGAGTTGTTGAAGAGGATGAAGATGCTGTTGAGCCCGGGCACGAGCGCGACGACGGCGCAGACGAGCAGGATGCGGCGGAGCCAGTCGCGCTTGGAGCGGACGTAGGCGATGACGCCGGTCATGCTGACGAAGGGCAGCCACGCCGAAAGGGAGGCCCACTTGGCCCCGCGGTCGGGGAAGAGGTTGGGGCGGCTGGGCAGGTCGGGCGGGAAGAAGGCGGAGGAGACGATCGCGGGGTAGAGCTGCTGGTGCCAGTAGAGCCAGAGGTTCCAGCCGCTGAGCAGCTCGTCCGCGCCGGTGCGCGGGTTGCCCATGATCGCCAGGACGGCGGGCAAAAAGAGCGCCATTGAAAGCAGGAGCCCGAGCACCGATTCAAACGCCGTCCAGAAGAAGCGGCGCAGGTTCATGCGCCAGTCGGGGGAGAGGGCGCGGATGATGAAATAGAGGACGACGAAAACGACCTCGCCGATGAAGAACCAGTAGTTCACAAAGGCGTTGATTGCGACGGCAAGGGCGAAGACGCCCCGGCGGTTATGGACGATCAGCTCCTCAAGCCCGACGAGCAGGAGCGGGAAGAAGACGATCGCCTCGTGGAAGTGGTTGAAGAAGACGTTGTAGACGGCGAACCCGGAAAAGGCGTAAAGCAGCCCGCCGAAGACGGCATAATCGCGTTCCCTCACAAACCGCTTGAGGTAGAGGGTGCCGGTGAAGGCGGCGCAGGCGTGCTTGAGAATGAGCAGCGGTCCCATCAGATGGGGGACGAAGGAGGTGGGGAAGGGCAGGGTCAGCCAGAAAAACGGGCTCCCGAGCAGGTAGAAGCTGTAGGAGCCGATAAAGTTGGCGCCCAGGTCGGTATACCAGTTCCAGAAGAGATCCCCGGACCGCACCGCCTCGTGGGCGAGCTTATAGAACGGGATCTGCTGGACGTTAAAATCCCCGTAAAAGAAAAAGTACCCCTTGTCCCAGATGATGAACGGGAGAAAGATGACGGCGGCTGTCACCAGTGCGATCAGAAACGCCCTGCGGCAGCTGCCCTTATTCTGCGTCTGTGACGTGAGCGGCATTGCAAAACCTCCAAGCTGACAAATGGGGGGAAGATACCTTACTAAATTATACCACAAATGACGGCGTTTAAAAGCCCGCCGAAAATTTTCCTGCAAAGGCTTTCTTTTCTTTCAGTGGCCGATATGGTATCATTTGATGCAGAAGACCGCCCAGGAAAGGAGCAGGATGATGGAACCCTATGGATTTTTTGCGATGCTTTCCCGAATGAAATACATCAGCCGCTGGGGCCTCATGCGTAATTCCCGCACCGAGAACCTCAGCGAGCACACCCTCGAAACCGCTTATTTTGCCCACGCGCTCGCCCTCATCGAGGGGGCGGACCCCGCGCGGGTGGTGCTCTGCGCCCTCTACCACGATTGCAGCGAGATCCTCACCGGCGACCTGCCCACCCCCGTCAAATACCACAATCCCGCCATCAAGGAGAGCTACAAGGCCATCGAGGAGGCCGCCGCCGGCCGGCTGCTCGCCACCCTGCCCTCCGAGCTGGCCGAACGGTACCGTCCCTGCTTCTTCGAGGAGGACCCGCAGGTCCGCCGGCTCGTCAAGGCCGCGGACAAGCTCTCCGCGCTCGTCAAGTGCATCGAGGAGATCCGCATGGGCAACAACGATTTCCTCAGCGCCCGCGAATCCCAGCTCGCCGCCCTGCGTGAGATGGGGATCCCCGCCGTCGACATTTTTTTGCGGGAGTATCTGCCCGCCTTCGACCGCACCCTCGACGAGATCAGCAGGTGAGATCTTTCCGCTTTCCCGTCCCGCGGGCAAAGGCCGCCCGACAGTCTTGAAAAACGATCCCTTTTGCGTATCATGATACCCGTGAGGAGGCGTTCCAATGACCCATACGGATGAAAAGGTAAAATGGATCACCCGCACGGCGCTGTGCACGGCGCTTGTGCTGCTTGCGCAGATCGTCGGCAGGATGCTGCCCGCGGGGGCGGTGATCGCCGGGCCGTTCAGCATCAACCAGCTGGTGACCGGCTCGCTGGTCAATCTGGTCCTGATTTTGGCGGCGGCCAGCGTGGGGCTCTGGTCGGGGGTGGCCTGCGGGGTCGTCTCGTCGATTCTGGCGGCGCTGCTCGGCATGACGCCGGTGCCCTTCATCGTACCAGCGATCGCGCTTGGGAACGCGGTGATCGCCGCGGCGGCGTGGTTTTTCCTCGGGAAATCGCACGGCACGGGCCGGCGGGCGGCCGGCGTGCTGGTCGGCGCCGGTGCGAAATGCGCGGCGCTGTGGCTGACGGTTCCGGCGATCCTGGGGATGCTCCCCAATGTGCCGCCCAAGCAGGCGCAGATGCTGTCGGTCATGTTTTCCTGGCCGCAGTTTGTGACCGCGCTGGCCGGCGGCGCGCTGGCGCTCGCGGTCTATCCGGCGTTAAGCCGGGCGGTGGGCGGCCGCGGGGAATAAATATACGCCGTTTTTCCGCCACGAATCCATATGTGATGCATAAGAACAAATTTTTATGCATATCTTTTCATGAGATTCCCCTGTAAAATTTGCAGGTTCCTTTGACAATTGCTGTCGAATGGGGTAAGATAAAGAGGAGCCTTGGGAAATTTTGAGGAGGTTATTTCGTGAACAAAAAAACGACCGGTATTGTCGCGTACATCACCTGGATCGGCTGGATCATCGCGTTTTTCGCGGGCGACAAGGAGGGTGCGAAGTTCCACCTGAATCAGGCCCTTGTCATTTTCCTGGCTGGCATCGTGTGCAGCATCATCGCCCGGATCACCATCGTCGGTGCGATCATCGGCGGAATCGCCAGCATCGTGGTGTTCATTTTCTGGATCATGGGCCTTGTCGCCGCCTGCAAAGAGGAAGAGAAAGAGGTTCCTCTGCTCGGCAAAATCAAACTCCTGAAATAAGATTTCTGCGGCGTTTATCCACTATTTCGTCCCAAGGAATCATGCGCTCCGCGCAAGCGGCGCGAACATCGCCCGGCGGGAAACCGCCGGGCTTCGGTTTTGTCCGGACGCATCCCGTCTCCGGACACGTCGTGAAATACCAAAACAGGCCGGAACGGCGCCGCATCCGCGGCGCCGTTCCGGCCTGTTTTTTTGATTGCTTAACGGGACCGATCCGTGTGACGGTTCGCGCCTCAGGTAAGCGCGACGAAGGCGTTATGCTCACGCGGGCTTTCCTGGCTTCCTTTCACCAGCGCCAGCGCGATCTGGTTACGCGATTCGACAAGCTGCATGTTCAAAAGCTCGGATGCCCTCGCCTCGTCCTGGCAGGCCAGCGCCTCGAGAATGTCGATGTGCTGCTGGGCGACGTAGAGAAGGTCGTTGCTGGAGGGCCAGATAATGGAATCCTCACAGATATCCCAGAAAGCGGTCAGCAGCTGCTTGAAAAACAGGTTTCCCGTGCAGGCGAAGAGGGTGCAGTGGAAATCCCGGTCGAAGCTTTCAAACGACTCGCCGGCCTGGGCGCATTTGAGCATCGCGTCGGTATGGTGGCGCAGCTGCAAAAGGTCGTCCGGCCGCAGGTTCTGCATGGCGATGGGGAGCGACGAGAGCTCCAGACATTTCCGGATCTCGAAAAAGTCGAGCAGCAGAGACGGCCGGCACTTGATGAATGGGGCCCAGATGTTTTTGATCTGGACGCCCAAATCCGGAAACTGCGCATAGCGGCCGCTGCCCTGCTGCGAAACGATGATGCCGTTGACGGCATAGGCGTTCAAAATTTCGCGCAAAGCAAACCGGTTGATCTGGAAACGCTCCATCAACTCCTGTTCCGTGGGGAGCTTCTTGTGCTCGTCGATGCACTCCATAATCAATTCCGCGATCTGATCGTTTATGAAATTGTTCGATCCCGTTGTGTCTGGCATGGTGTGATAGATGTTCCTCTCAACAAAAATTTGGACGGCAGCGAATAGAAAAAATGGACAGAGCGATCTTCTCAAATTAGTATAACCTATTTCCATAAAAAATCAATAGCGAGTAATGAATAAAATAAATATATCAATCAATTTAAAAAACGCCCGCAACAAATCCCAATAGATGGAAAATCAAGGTGTTTTTGTTAGATAGAGGAGGGGGCTGTGTTTTTGACGGCGCCTCTCTTTTTACCAGTGGTCAGCGGGGTGATATCGGGTGGCGGGAGGAGGGTCTCGTTCAAATTTGAAAAAAGCGCCGAAAAGCCTCCATAAAACAGTTATTAAAAACTATTGCATTCCGGTAAATAAATTATACTTCAAAGAAAATAAATGTCAATCAATATTTGATATAATGTCAATGTATAAAAATAACATTTGCAAATTTATTGACTGATTAATACTTCTAAAACGCCTACATTATTATGCAAAATAGACGATTTACCATAATATTGACAAAATATCATAGTTAAAGTGGATGAAAACCCAGAACCAGGTTTGGCGAAAAGGCTGAAATATCAAATAAATTCGTAAAAAAATCAAAAATTGATTGAACTATTCCAAGTATTTAGCTATAATTGTGACACGAAATACCTGAAATTTATTTCGGGGAAAAATGAAAAGGAGATTGAAAGATGTTTAAGAAATTTTTGGCGGTAGTGCTTGCAATGGCAATGCTGGTTTCTCTCAGCGCATGCGCTACGAACAACGCGGCCCCCGAGTCAACGAATGAGGCGGTTCCCGAGTCCGCAGCCGATTCTGCGGTCGAGCCCGCGGCCGAACCCGCCGCGGAAGGCAATGTCGGCTGGAACGGCAAGCCCGTGAAGGCCAAAGAGGATATCGTCATCGGCGTCTCCTGGAAAACGCAGCAGGAAGAGCGCTGGGTGAAGGAGCTCAACGTTATCAAGCAGGTCTGCAAGGACCAGGGCGTCGAGCTGATCTATCAGGTCGCTGAGAATGACGCGCAGAAGCAGGCCGGTCAGATCGAGAACCTGGTCGCGCAGGGGATCGACATCCTGATCGCGCAGTGCAATGAGCCCGGCGCCATCACCAACGCCATGAAGGCCGCCCACGACGAAGGCGTCCTGGTTTGCTACTACGAGCCGGTCATGGGCGACACCTACGCCGACTTCACCGGCGGCAACGACTTCTATGAGATCGGCCAGCTGATCACCAAGACGATCGGCGACATGAACATCACCGGCAATGTTGCGTACATCTACGGCGACTCCACCGGCGGCACCGGCGTTGTGAAGTTCCAGGAAGGCATGCTCGACAGCATGAAGAACTGCGACGTGGAAGTCATCGGCGAGCAGTGGACCACCAACTGGGATCCCGCGACCGCCATGGGCTACGCGGAGAACTGGATCGCTGAGTACGGCGACAGCCTGACCGCGATCCTCTGCATGAACGACGGCATGGCGGGCGGCGCGATCCAGGCGCTGGAAGGCGCCGGGCTTGCGGGCAAGGTCCTCGTCTGCGGCCAGGACTGCGACCTGCTGGCCTGCCAGCGGATCGTCCAGGGCACCCAGGTCTCCACGGTTGCGAAAGCCGGCAGCGAGTATCCGCAGCTCTTCACCGAAGCCTGCATCCAGTACTACCTCGGTGAAAAGACCGCGGCTGATTTCGGCACCGACGTGAACAGCGACGGCCAGACCATCCCGTTCATGAGCTATCCCGGCGTCGTCGTCACCAAGGACAACATCGACGAGACGGTCATCGCGGCCGGACTCTTCACGCACGAGGAAGTTTACGGAGAGTAATCCTATGAAATTCAAGAATCTGACAAGGGACCAGTTCATCCTGTCCAACTTTCCCTACATCGACTATTCCCTGGATTATGCGCTGGATTCCCTGCAGCGGCTGGGCGCCGGCAAGCTGGAGTTCTATGGCGCGGAGCCCCATTTCTGCATGGACGACATTACCTATGCGGACATGAAGGTGCTCAAGCGCAAGCTGGATGAGCGCGGTCTGAGCGTGGTCGAGCTTAACCCCGAAAACTGCGCCTACCCGACCAACCTCTCCTCCAAAAACCCCGCCACCCGCCTGCGCACCTTTCGGTATTTTGAAAAGGCCATCCGCACGGCCGGCGTCATCGGCGCGCCCTACGTGCTGGTGTTCCCGGGCTATGCAAACATGGACGAGAGCATCGACGACGTCTGGAACATCACCGTGGATTCGATGGGCAGGCTCGCGGAGATCGCAAAGACGGAAGGCGTGACGATCACCTACGAGGCGACCACCAGGGATATCACCGTGATCACCGACCACAAGCGGATCATGAAGCTGATCAGCGACTGCGGCTCGGACAACATGGCGGTCACCATCGACCTGATGTGCCTGGCGCAGACCAACGAATCGGTGCAGGATGTCTACGACATCTGCGGCGCGGATAAGGTCGTTAACGTCCACTACACGGACGGCGGCCTGCTTCCCTCCGGGGCGTGGGAGCACCGGATCCCGGGCGAGGGCGAGCTGGATCTGGACGCCATGCTCAAGACGTTCGACGACAACCGCTACAAAGGGTACTTCGGAAACGAAGTCATGTGGACCACGGACCCGGCGGTCACCACGCCGGAACTCATCTGCGGCAAGCTGCAGAAGTGGTGGGACCAGCACTTTTAAAACGGCAGCATTTCGCACGAATCACTGAACCGCAAGAATTGTGGGGCTCCGCTCTTTTGCGGGTGGAGCCCCACAAATCATCATGAAAGGAAGGGAGGGGCGCACATATATGGAAGATTATGTCCTGCAGATGAATCACATCACAAAACTGTTCCCTGGAGTCAAGGCCCTGGACGACGTTACGTTTGACGTCCGGCGCGGGGAAGTCCATGCACTTGTAGGCGAAAATGGCGCAGGTAAGTCAACCCTTATGAAGGTCCTGAGCGGTGAGTATACCGATTATTCAGGCGAACTCATTCTGAATGGAGAAAAAGTCAGCTTCAAAGGCATCAAAGAGAGTGAAGCGGCCGGCATCGCAATCATCCACCAGGAGCTCGGCCTGATCCAAACCTTAACTGTATGTGAAAATATTTTTTTGGGAGATGAGGTCTGCCAGAGCGGTCTCATCGACTGGGATTTCGAATATGACAGGGCAAAGGAACTGCTCGACGAGCTGAAACTGAAGGTGAACCCCAAGACGAGGGTCGGAAATCTGGGCATCGGGCAGCAGCAGCTTGTGGAGATCGCCAAGGCGCTCAACAAAAACTGCAAAATCCTCATCCTTGACGAGCCGACGGCGCCGCTGCCGGAGGACGACTCCGAAAACCTCCTGGAGCTGGTCCGCGGCCTGCGGGATAAGGGGATGAGCATCATCTTCATCTCCCACAAGCTCGGCGAGGTCCTGAGCATCGCCGATACGGTCACGATCCTGCGCGACGGCCAGACGGTGGAAACCAGGCCGGCGAGGGAATATTCCCAGGACACGCTGATCAGCGGCATGGTCGGCCGTGAACTCAAGACCCTTTTCGAGCCGCGCAGCTGCCCGATCGGGGAGGTGGCGCTGAAGGTCTCCGACTGGTCGGTGTTCGACGGCATCAACAACAAATGGATCGTCCGGGACATCAACCTCGAGGTCCGCGAGGGCGAAGTCATCGGCCTGGCGGGAATGATCGGCGCGGGACGCACCGAGCTGGGGATGAGCATCTTCGGCGCGCTCGATGACGCCATCACCGGAAAGCTCGAATACAGGGGCAGGCAGAGGCAGCGCTTCAAGAATTCCAACGAGGCGATCAAGGCCGGCGTGTTCTATTCCTCGGAGGACCGCAAGCGCTACGGGCTTGTCCTGACCTCGGACATCGCCTATAACGCTTCGCTCTCCAGTCTTGACAAGTACATCAACAACGGCCTTTTCATCAACCGCGACAAAGAGTACGGCAAAGTGAAAGAGATGGTCAAAAAGCTGCGGATCAAGACGCCGTCCATTCTCCAGAGGGCGGGCAACCTCTCGGGCGGAAACCAGCAGAAGGTCTGCCTGGCCAAGGCCCTCATGACGGAGCCGAAGGTCCTGATTCTGGACGAGGCGACCAGGGGCATCGACATCGGCGCCAAGACGGAGATCTACCAGCTGATCAACCAGATGGCGGCCCAGGGGATCGCGGTCATCATGATCTCCTCCGAGCTGCCGGAGATCCTCGGGATAAGCGACCGCATCTACGTCATGCGGGAGGGCAGGATCAGCGCGGAATTTGATAATTCGGCGAGAAATATCACTCAGGAAGATGTGGCTTTGGCTGCAACGGGAGGCGTTACGACATGACGAAAACCAAGAAAAAAGTCGACTTGTTTGCCCTGTTTTACCAGAACAGCCTGGTTCTGGAGGCAATCGTTATCTTCGGGCTCTTTCAGATCTTTACGGGCGGCATGTTCTTGACTGTCCGCAACCTGTCGAACCTTCTGATGCAGGGTGCGACATGCTCGATCATCGCCATCACCATGTGCCTGGTCATCATCACGGGCAACGCGGATCTTTCCGCGGGCCGTTACCTCGGCATGCTCGCGATGGTCGCGGCGCTGATCCAGGTCAACTACGGCTCGGTGCCGTCGATCGTGGTGGTCCTGATCGTCTTTGCGATCGCGATCATCACCGGCCTGTGGCACGGCTTCTGGGTCGGCTACATGAAGCTGCCGGCGTTCATCATCACCCTGGCCACCCAGCTGGTCTTCCTCGGGATCAACCAGTATATCAGCGACGGGCGCATGGTCGGCCCGGTCAAGGGGATCATCGCGGAGATGGGCAACGGCTACATGCCCTCGATCAGCGGGACGCACAATGACACCACGCTGATTCTGGGCGCCCTGATCATCATCGCCTACATCGCCTTTACGGTGGCGAAGGAAAAGAAGAGCATCAAGCAGGGCCTCAGCGAGAAAAACTGGATGAAGCTCGTTCCCAAGATGGCGCTCATCGCGATCCTCGCGGCGGTCGTCACGGTCATCCTCTACAGCTACAAGGGCTTTGCCTATGCGATGATCATCCTGTTTGTGCTGACGATCATCGTTTCGTACGTCAGCAACAACACCAAGTTCGGCCGGTACGTCTACGCGATCGGCGGCAACAAGGACGCGGCGGCCCTCTCCGGCATCAACGTCTCCAAGGAGCTCTTAAAGCTCTATGTCCTCCATGCGGTCGTGGTTGCGACGGCGGCCCTCGTATACGTGGGGCGTTTGAGCGCGGCGACCACCGCGGGCGGCAACGGGTATGAGTTCACCGCCATCACGGGCTGCGTGGTCGGCGGCACCGCGATCACGGGCGGACGCGGCACCGTGGCCGGCGCCGTCGCCGGCACGCTGATCATGGCGGCGCTCGACAACGGCATGAGCCTGATGAACCTTGACCCGGCGTTCCAGTACATTGTCCGCGGCGGCGTTCTGCTGTTTGCAATCGCCCTCGACGCCTATGCAAGCAACAGGAAGGCCAGGACCGTTCAGGCAGTTTAATCGTACAGGAGAGATATGATATGCAAAACAGTAAGATTCGGGATATCAAAGTGCATCTTGTATCCAAGCCGATTTCAGGCGGCTTTGCGGATGCGACAAGAAAGGTCGAGACCGTCGGCTTCACAATCGTCCGCATTACGACGGACGACGGAATCGAGGGCTTTGGCGTAACCTACCACGAGGTCGGCGGCGAGGCCACCAAGCTGATGATCGAAAAGAACATCAAGCCCAAGCTGATCGGCAGGGACCCGTTTGAGACGGAGGTCATCTGGAACGAACTCGTAGCCTACCTCCGCGGCGTGGGCCGCAAAGGCCTGATGTTCTGCGCCCTCTCGGCGATCGACATCGCGCTGTGGGACCTCAAGGGCAAGATCCTCAACATGCCTCTTTTTAAGATGTTCGGCGGCGCCGAGACCAAAATTCCCGTTTACGGGAGCGGCGGGTGGACCTCCTACTCGGACGAGGAGCTCGTGGAAGAGATGGTCAATCTGGTCAAGGCCGACGGATACTCGAAGATCAAATTCAAAGTCGGCGTGGAAGGCGGGCACAACACCAACCGCGACCTGGAGCGGGTCCGCAAGGTGCGCGAGGCCGTGGGGCCGGAGATCGGCATCATGCTGGACGCGAACAACTGCTGGGACGCGGCGACGGGCGCGCGGTTCGCCAACCGGGTCAAGGACTACGACGTCATGTTCCTCGAGGAGCCGGTCTTTGCCGACGACATCCCGGGCCTCGTCAAATTTAAGAACTCCACCGACCTCCCGCTCGCGACCGGCGAGCAGGAATATACCAAGTATGGGGCGAGGGACCTTCTCGTCAACGGCTGCGCGGACATCGTGCAGCTGGACGGGACCCGCGCGGGCGGATTTACCGAGATGCTGAAAATCGGCGCGCTCACCCAGGCGTTCAACGTGAAGTTCGCCCCGCACGCGATGGAAAACATCCACATCCACCTGGTCAGCGCGTTCGGCAACGCGCCCTTCCTCGAGAGGCTCAAGCTGTTCGAGGGGATCACGGCCGACACCTATCTCGACGCGCCGAAGCCGGACCACGGCTTCATGACAATCCCCGACCTTCCGGGTCTGGGCCTGAAGCTCAACATGGACTTCATCAACGAGTATGATGAGAAAATCTGACGCCTGATTGCAAAATCGGGCGCGCACAAAATAGCCGGTCCTCCCGCAGGGCAGAAAAACGCACCGATGGCGACGGCCCGAGCCGTCGTCATCGGTGCGGCGGGAAAAGTTCCGGCGTTTCAAGCGGCGGGGGATTCCGGTTGCGGAATCACGGTCCCGGTGTTGCGGTGACGTTGTCAATGAAATGTTTCGGTATTTCACTTGACAGCGTCATCTCTCTTCCGGGGCGGTCAATGGTAGGGGTTGTTTAACGCGATCCGGAAGAGCCCGTTCTGGTAGTACTGGTTATAGTTGGATACATACAGCAGCTCGGGCAGGTGCTGCTCCGGGATAAAGTGCTTGCAGCGGTCGAGGATCGGCCCGCACATGTCCGCGCTGAGGTTTTCCCCCGTGAGGACGCAGGTCTCGGGGTTCAGGATGGCGCAGTAGGAGCTGACCACCTGCGCGGTGCTTTTGACGATGGATTCCGGCCCCTGGTTCACGAGGTCGTAGATGTTGCCGTCCTGGTAGGGCAGGAAGACCACCTCCCCCGCAAAATTGCTCTTGCCGAGATAGATCTTGCCGTCGATGATGATCCCGGAGCCGGGGCCGCTGCCCTCAAAGAAGGAGACGACGACGAGCGCGGTAGGGGCGTGGCCATGCTCCCGTCTGGCGTCGTAAAGGCCGTAGGCGATGGCGTTCATGTTGTTTTCCATGAGAAACTCGCAGGGAAACCGCTCGCTGAGCTTCCCGGTCAGGTCGCAGCCGTTCAGGCCCGTCATGGTGCAGGAGTGGATGTGGTTGTTGTCGTAATAGCCGGGGATTCCGATGCTGACCTTTTTGATGCCGGGGTCCTTTTCGAGCAGAGAGCCGAGCAGCTCCTCGAAGCTTTCGTAGGTCACGTCCTCCAGCCACACCTGGTTCTGCTCGACCGAGTTGCCGAGCAGGTCGAACACCGAATAGAACAGGTAGCGCTGGCTCCCGGCGGACGAGGGGAAGACGCAGCAGATGTGGGCGTAATCCCGGTTGTATGCGTATTTGGCGGCGGGGCGGCCGATCGTCGAGGAGACGTTGCCGATGGCCACGATCTCCCCGGCCTCGCAGAGCATGTTGAGGATGCTGTTCGTGGTGGCGATGCTGAGCCCCGTGGCCTGGGCGACGGAATGCTTCGTGAACTCCACGGAGCTGTGGATGACGTCGCGGACCAGGGCGATGTTGTGCTCCTTCACCTGATTGACGGTACTGACTTTACTCATATCATTCACCTTCGCGATTATTCTAGATATTATTATAAGACAAAATAATAAGTATTGCAAGAGAAACCGACCAGGAAAACAAACTGTTAATGCAGTTTCGTCATAAGTCCCAGGAAGACATAGGAGGTAAAGAAATGAAAGCAGTTGCAAAAACAGCGTACGGACCGTTCCATCTGGAGTACACGGACGTCCCCAACCCGGTGTGCGGCGACAACGATATCGTCCTCAAGGTGAAGGCGGCGGGCATCTGCGGCTCGGATATGCCGCTCCTGTACGGCCCGGATGAGGCGAAATACAAAAACTACACCTACCCGATGGTCATCGGGCATGAATTCGCGGGCGAGGTCTATGAGGTGGGCAGGAACGTCACCGGCTGGAAGGTCGGCGACCGGGTGGTTTCGGACAACACCGGCTACGTGTGCGGCCACTGCCCGGCCTGCGAGACGGGCAATTTCCTGCTCTGCCCCGAGCGCAAGGGCATCGGCGGCGACATGGACGGCGGCATGGCCGAGTACGTGCGGATTCCGGGGGTCGTCCTCCAGCGGGACCCCGCCAGCATCCGCCGGATTCCCGACAACATGCCGTTTGAGCACGCGGCGGTCATGGACCCCATCTGCAACGCGTACAAAGCCATCGTACAGGAGGCTAAGGTCCTTCCGGGCGACAACGTGGTAATCTACGGCAACGGCCCGCTGGGGCTGTTCAGCGTGCTGATCGCCCGGCTGATCAACGCGGCGCGGATCATCGTGATCGGCACCAGAAGGAGCGCCCCCACGAGGAACCCGATCTGCGAGGAGCTGGGCGCCACCGACATCCTGATGGCGGACGACCCGGATGTCGTCAGGAAGGTGAAGGAGATCTGCGGGGAAGACGGGGTCGCGGCCGTGATCAACTGCGCGTCGCGTTCCGCCAACATCCTGCCGGAGGCGGTGCGGATGCTGCGTCCGGGCGGCGCGTTCATCATGGTGGGCTACACCCGGACGGCGGTCTCCTATGAGGAGGACCCCGCGGACCTGATGGGCCACAAGGGCGTCACCTTCATCGGGCACATGGGCTATGACCACACCTCCTGGCGAAACACGCTGGCCCTCTACCGCGAAGGGCGGATCGACATGGACCCGATCGTGACCCACAAGCTGCCGCTCTCCAAATGGAGGGAGGGCTTTGAGATGTTCACCAACCGGGAGGCGGCGAAGGTCGTCCTGGTTCCTGAGCTGGACCAGTAAAAGGGAACGGAATGATGAAACAGTTTGAAGGAATCTATCCGGCGATCATCACCCCGATCGATGAAAATGAGGAGATCAATGAAAAGGCCCTGGCGCAGGTGATCGAAAAGACCATTGGGCAGGGGGTGTCGGGCTTCTACGTCAGCGGCAGCACCGGCGAATCCTTCCTATTGCGGGATGAGCAGCGGGTGCAGCTGATCAAAGCCGTCTGCGCGATCGTGGACGGAAGGTGCGACGTCATTGCGAACATCGGGACCTTCTCGACCCGTGCCAGCATCAAGATGGCGAACGCGGCGGCGGAATGCGGCGTAACGGCGATCTCCGCGGTCCCGCCCTTTTATTTCTCCTACTCCAAGCGGGAGATCGTGCAGTACTATTTTGACATCGCGGAGGCCTCCGGTATGCCGGTGATCCTCTACAACATCCCCAAAATGAGCGGCGTCTCCTTCGGGACGGAGGAATTGGTCGAGCTGCTCGCGCACGACGGGATCGTCGGCGTCAAGCAGACGACCATGGACCTCATGCAGACGGAGGCGCTGGTGAGGACCTGCCGGGACAAGGCCGTGTTCAACGGGCATGACGAAATCCTGCTTCCGGCGCTTTCTGTCGGCGTCAGGGCGTCGATCGGCAGCACCTTCTCGATCATGGCCGACGTGTTCGTCCAGCTCAAAAAGGCGTTTGACGCGGGGGACATGGAGCGGGCGAGGTACCTTCAGGGCAAGGGCAACGGGATGATCAGGACCCTTCTCGAAATCGGGATCTTCCCCGCCATCAAGGGCGTGCTCAAGCTCCAGGGGATCGACTGCGGCAACTGCATCAAGCCGTTCCAGCCGCTGAGGCCCGAAGACTATCAAAAACTCGAGAAGGCGCTCGTGGATCTGTACGACGGGGGGATCGCCTGATCCGAAGCCCCCGCAGCACCGGCCGGCCCGGAGCAGCCCGTCAACGGCTGCCGGGCCGGCTGGCAGCGCTTTCGATGATGAATTCGTATCGATAGGAGCCGCAAAATGATTGAACGCAGGTTGGGAAAAACGGGAATGGACGTCTCCGTTCTCGGTCTGGGATGCTACCAGTTCACGGAAGAATTCAACGTGATGCAGGACGCGGCGTATGAGATTCTGGACTACGCCATGGACAGCGGGATCACCTATTACGACACCGCTGAGATGTACGGCTGGGGGGAGAGCGAGGAGCTGCTCGGCAGGGCGCTCGCGCGCCACCGGGATAACCCCCGGCTGTGCTGCTCGACGAAGATGGGCTACTTCGAAAGGTCGGTCAAGGAGGAGTACGCCAACACGGTGCGGCAGACCTGCGTCGAGGCGTTCGTGGACCCGGTCAAAATGATGCGGGCGCTCAAGCACAGCATGTGGCTTTTGCAGAAGGACGTCATTGACATCTTCAATATCCACGAGCCCGACTGGCCGCAGTGGCAGATCGACTATGAGACCGCGTCGGGAGCCGCGATCGAGTTTTTGCTCGAGGCGAAGAAGGAGGGCCTGGTCAGGAGCGTCGGCTTCGGCGGATGGGACTACCACGGCCTCGCCCGGCTTGTGAAGTCGGGCAAGTTCGATTTCGTGCTCCCCGCGGGGGGGATGAGCCTCCTTTCAAAGCCCATCTACGACGAGCTCATCCCGGCGTGCGTGGAGCAGGGCGTGGGCGTCGCGCTCGGGGGCGGCTTCGGGCAGAACACGCCGTTTTTGATCGTCAAGGACCGGAGGTGGATGGAGCTTCTAAAGCCGATCGAGGACGAACGGGTCCAAAACGTCGTGAAGAAGCTGGAACGGATTTACCGGATTTCCGACGAGACGGGCATCTCCCTGCCCGAACTGACGATCCGGTATATCATAAACCACGAGGAGATCGCCACGCACGTCGCGGGCGCGCGGGAGCTCGCCCACGTCCGGCAGAACATCGAGTCGGCCGAAAAGGGGCCGCTCCCGCAGGACGTCTTCCGTGAGCTCGAGGAGGTCCAGGCGATCGGGGAGTGCCTGCCCATCTGGGACCTCAGGGACCTTTCACGCGAGCTTGTCAAAAAATTGGACCACTACACGGGAGGGAAAATCTGATGCTGCTTTACGCAGACTGCGCCAATATTGAGACGCTCAAAAAAATGGATGAGCTGGGGGTCCTCAGCGGGATCACGACGAATCCCGCCATCCTCGCCAGGGAGTCCGCGCCGCCGGTCCGGACGATCGCCAACATCTGCCGGGCGTTCCCCGGCTACCCCGTATTCGCGCAGGCCAACGCGATGGACTGCGGCGGGATGGTGGAGATGGCCGTATCCTACGCGGCCATCAGCCCGAGGGTGGTCGTCAAGATCCCGGCCTGCGTGGAGGGGTTCCGGGCGTTTCACAAAATCCGCGCCGAAAAACTGTTTGACAACGAGATCTGCATCACCACCGTGACGACCGCGGCGCAGGCGCTTCTCGCGTCCGCGGCGGGCGCCGACTACGTCGCCCCCTATGTCGGCGACATCGGGCAGATCGGCTACAGCGGGATGGACACCCTCGACGCGATCGTGGCCGTCGTGGCGGGCACGCATACGAAGGTCCTCGCCGCGGCGACGGAACGCGCGCAGGATATGACGGCTGCGGCCGCGCTGGGCGTGGATATCGCAACGATTACGCCGGACGCGGCCTTTGCCGCGCTGGAAAAACCGTATCCGGTCACCGAGTGGTATTTGAAGCTGTTCACCGAAGCCGCGAAAGGATGAGGAGTGGGACAATGGGAAGATTTCAATACGGCGTGTGCGAGTGGTCCCTGAAAGCGCGGGGCAGAGAGCTCTGCCGGATCGCCGCAGAACAAAAACTCGATTGCTTACAGCTTGGCGTCGGCGAGGAGGTGTTGGCGGGGCAGGGCCTCGGCAGCCCGGCCGTGATCGAGGCGTACCGGCAGGGGAGTGCGGAATATGGGGTGGATATCTGTTCCCTGTCCCCCCAGTTCGTGGACCAGTACAGCTTTACGATGCCGCAGGGCGCGGAGGAGGAACGGATCGCGGCCGAACTGGTCGACCGGACGATCGACCTCTGCGGGGAATTCGGCTGCAAGTCGTTTCTGCTGCCCGTGCTGGGCAAAAACGGCATCTGCGACGGGCCGTCCTTCCACCGGGCGGCGGCATATATCAAACGGTTCAGCGAAAAAGCCGCGGAGAGGGGCATCGAGACCCATCTGGAAATCAACCAGAGCGTGGAGCAGGTCCACAACCTCCTGGACGCGGTGGATAACCCGATGGTCAAGATCTTCTTTGATTCGCAGAACCTCTATGTGTACGACGGAACGTCCATGGCGCGGTATTTTACCGCGCTGGCCGGCCTGATCGGCGGCGTCCACCTGAAGGACGGCGTCGGCCCCATGCTCTCGGGCTCGCTGCTGGGGGAGGGGACCTCCGGGTTCTTCCGCACGGCGCGGGCGATCCTCGACAGCGATTACAAGGGGTGCCTGATTCTGGAAAGCGTCTATGACAAGGCGTCCGTATGCGGCCGGGGTGCCCCGGAGGAGCTGCTGGCGAGGGACGCCGCCCTGCTGCACAGGGTCTTCGACTGACCCTTTATTTTAAATTCGGGGAGGAAACGCATTGAAAGACAGGCTCAATTTGTTTGATCTGACCGGCCAGAAGGCCATCGTGACCGGCGGGAACCAGGGTATGGGCAGGGAGGTCGCGCGGTATTTTGCCTATTACGGCGCGGAGGTATGCCTTGTCGACCTGGCGAAAAACCTGGAGGACACGGCGCGCGGGCTGGCGGAGGAGACGGGCGGCGTATTCCATTCGGTCGTCGGAGACCTCTCCGCGTCCGGGGCGAGAAAGGCCGCCTACGACGCGGCGCTGGACTCGCTCGGCGGAAGGCTGGACATCCTCGTCAACTGCGCGGGCATCCAGATCCTGCACAAGGCGGAGGAGTTCCCCTTCGAGGACTACCGGAAGGTGATGGACGTCAACCTTGACGCGGTGTTCGAGCTCACCCAGCTCGCCGGCAGGACGATGCTCCCGCAGGGAAGCGGCAAGATCATCAACTTCGCCTCCATGACCAGCTTTATCGCGGGGCTCAACGTCGTCCCCTACACGGCCTCGAAGGGCGGCGTGATGCAGCTTACCAAAGCGTTCTCCAACGAGTGGGCGGGCAAGGGCATCCAGGTCAATGCAATCGCGCCCGGGTACATCATGACGAAAATGAATTGGGAGTTCTTCCACGATAAGCAGGCGAGCGGCGGAATCTTCCGGAGGATCGCCATGGGACGCTGGGGCGAGCCGGAGGATATCGCGGCGGCGGTCCTGTTTTTGGCGTCGAAGGCCGCCGGCTATATGACGGGCGTCACGATGCCGGTCGACGGCGGCTTCCTCGCGATGGAATAGCACCGGGAATGGGAGGCTGGTTATGGGAAAATTGAGAATCGGGATCATCGGCTGCGGCTCGATCGCGCGGGTGAAACACGTAAGGGCGCTGTTACAGTTCCCGGACCGCTGCGAGATCACCGCGTTGGCGGATATGCAGCCGGCGGCGGCATACAGCCTCCGGGAGGACCTGCTGCCCGGCGCGAAGGTCTATGAGGACTTTGAAGAGCTCCTGAACGATCCCTCCGTGGACGCGGTCCACATCTGTACGCCCAACCATTCGCACTGCGAAATCGCGGTCAAGGCCCTCAACGCGGGCAAGCACGTCATGTGCGAAAAGCCGATGGCCGAAAGCTACGCGGACGCGTGCAGGATGGTGGAGGCCGCGAAGAAAAACCAGAGGAAGCTCACCGTCGGCTACCAGAACCGGTTCCGGGACGACTCGCAGGCTGTCCACGCGGCCGCGCGCGCGGGCGACCTGGGAGAGATCTACTACGCGAAGGCGCACGCCACGCGCAGAAAAAAGGTCCCCACATGGGGCCGCTTCCTTTCGATGGAGGCGCAGGGCGGCGGGCCGCTGATCGATATCGGCACCCACGCCATCGACCTCGCCCTGTGGTTTATGGATAACTATGAGATCGCGTCGGTCACGGCCGCGGCGTTCAAGGGCCTGGTCGACGACCCGGCCGGCAACGTGTGGGGCCCTTGGGATCCCGCCAAATTCGAGGTGGAGGACTCGGCGTTCGGCTTTATCCGCATGAAAAACGGCGCGCTCCTCAGCGTGGAGGCGTCCTGGGCGCTCAACATTCCCGACGCGCGGGAAGCGTGCGTGACGGTGTGCGGAACAAAGGGCGGGGCGCAGCAGCTGCAGGGCGACTACGGCCCGGGCTCCTACCGGTGGAAGCTGGTGAAGGCGGAATACGACCGGCTCGTCACGGTCACGCCCGACGGCCCGGAAAAGTTCATCCCGATGGGCGATCTGGCCGACGAGGTGCTCTCCCTCGCGCCGGTCCGGGAGATGGACAGCTGGCTCACCGATTTGGAGGGCGGCAGGCCGCACGCGGTCCGCGCCGAACAGGCCGCCGCCGTGGTCAGGGTGATCGAAACGATGTATGAATCTGCGAGGCAGGGCAGGACGGTCCGCCTCGACTGACCAAAATGGAAGGAAGCGGGCCCCCGCGCCGTCCGGGGCGGAGACCCGCTTCCATTTCCGCCCGTCTGCGGCGAAACGCGGACAGGGCAATTACGGGCGCGGAGTCCGCGTCCGTAATTGCCCTGTGCAACGGGAATCCGTGCCTGCCGGGGGTTCCTCCGGGGTAGGGGGACCTATCCGGCGTTCGGATGGATGATGATCTTGATGACGTCTTTTTCGTGCATCACCCGGTCGAGGCCGTCGAAATAATGGTCGAGGTCGTATTCGCCGCTGATCAGCGCCTTGGCGTTGACCTTGCCCGAGGCGATGGCGTCCACCGCCCTGCCGAAGTCGCCCACCTGGCTGAGGGAAGAGTAATAGGTGAGCTCCCGGTCCCAGAACTCGTTGAAGGGGAAGCGGAGCGTCGGACGCTCGCCGCGGTAGTAGCCGTAGCCGAGAATCCGCCCGCCCATCTTCATGAGCCTGGGGGTGGAGTAGACGAGCTCCTCGGCGCCCGTGGCGTCGAAGAGGCAGTCGAACCCGAGCGGATAGCGGGAAAGCAGCTTCTTCTCATGCTTGGAATAGTCGCCGCGGTCCATCAAAACGGTTTCGATCCCGAGCGCCTTGACCTTTTCCAGTTTGGCCACGGACGACGCGCAGACCACGACGTGGTTCGCGTTGCTGTGCGACGCCAGCATCGCGAGGATCATGCCCATCGGGCCGGCGCCCATGACGAGCACGTCGTCGCCGTAGCGGATGTTCATCTGATCCATGGAGTGCATGCAGCAGGCGACAGGCTCGGAAAGACAGCCCTCGTTGAAGCTGACGTGATCCGGCAGCCGGACCGCCTTGCCCTCGGCGACCTTCACATATTCCGCGAAGCCGCCGTCCGCCTTGTTCCCCAGGTTCCGCTTGTCCGGGCAGTGGATGAAATCACCTTTTTTGCAGTAATGGCAGACGCCGCAGGGAACGGTGTTGTCGGCGGTGACCCGGTCGCCCACCCGGAAGGTCGTGACGGCGTCGCCGACCTCATGGACATAGCCGGCGAACTCATGGCCCGGGATCAGCGGATACCCGGAGCAGCTGCTCCCGCCGGGCGCCTCGTGGTCCGCCTCGACGCCGTGGCAGATGCTGCAGCTCATCACCCTGATGACAATGTCATGGCTCCCGCAGACGGGATCGGGCATCTCGCGGATCGACGCGTTTTCCCTGAGCGGCTTTTCATAATACAGCGCTTTCATAGCTTTCTCCTTCCCAGTCGGGGCGCGGCGCGCCGGAGCGATCAGGACTCGTGATATTTTTTCATGGCGTACCGGAAGATGATGGATTTCTCCTGCGTCACCTCTTCCAGGACGGAGGACATGCACTCGCGGCTGTTCCCGCTCATCTTCTTGCCGCCGCCGAAGGGCAGCTCCTGCGCGCGGAACCCGCCGGAACCGTTGACGGCGACCATGCCCGTTCTTAAACTCGCGGCCACCTTCATGGCGTCCTGGAAGTCGTTCGTGATGACGCCCGAGCTGAGGCCGTAGTCGGAGGTCTCAGCGATCTCAATCGCTTCATCCAGCGTCTGGAAGGTGAAGATGGGGAAGACCGGTCCAAAGATCTCCATGTTTTTGCAGATATCCATATCCTTCGTGCAGTTGTCGAGCACCGTGGGCATGTAATACGCGCCCCTCCGGATGCCGCCGTACACCAGCTTGGCGCCCTGGCCGATGGTGTGCCGCACCTGCTGCTCGACCTCTTTGGCGGCCGCTTCGCTGATCAGCACGCCGAAGTCGGTCTCGAGATCCATCAGGTCGCCCTCCTTCACCGTTTTCAGGCGCTCCTCGATCAGCCGGGTGACAAATTCGTCCTTGATCGACTCGTGGACGATGAACCGTTTTGCGCCCGAGCAGCACTGTCCCGCGTTCCGCGTCTTGTCGCCCGCCTCGTTGACGGCCAGGTCCATGTCGCAGTCCGCGCAGATGATGAGCGGATCGTTGCCGCCAAGCTCGAACTTATAGGCGGTGAGGTTTTCGGCGGCATGCCGGGCGATCTCCTTGCCCGCCTCCACGCCGCCCGTGAGGTTGAGCTGGGCGATGCTGGGGTTGTCGGAAATCCAGTTGCCGACGGTGGAGCCGCGGCCGGTGACGCACTGCACGGCGCCCGGCGTAACGCCCGCCTCCACCAGAAGCCCCATGAGCTTTAAGACGGTGAGCGGATTGGAGGTCGCGGGCTTCACGACGATGGCGTTGCCCGCCATCAGCGCCGGACCCGCCTTAAACGCCCAGAGGGCGGCCGGGAAATTGAAGGGGACGATGCAGGCGATGACGCCGAGCGGCTCGTGCACCGTCACCTGGAGGTCGTCGTCGTAGCCGCCCTCGATGCCCATGGGCATCGTCTTCCCGTATTGGTGCTTGACGATCTCGATGGAGCTCTCGAACGTCATGTAGACGGAGTCGATCTCGCCGTAGGAGTCGAAGATCGGCTTGCCCGTCTCGAGCGTGAGGGTCCTGGCGAGCTCGTCCCGGTACTCCGTGAGGAGCTCCAGATACCTGCGCAGGATTTTCGCGCGCTCGCGGACGATGACCCGGTTCCACTGCTTCTGGGCCGTGACGGCGTCGGCGATGGCGCGGTCGACGTCCTCCTTAGCGGCGTTGGGCACCGTCTCAAGCAGCTTGCCGTCGTAGGGGTTGGTGACGTCGATGGTCGCCCGGTTGGCGGCGTCCACCCAGTTTCCGCTGATCAGCATTTTCATGGTTTCGCTCTCCTTTTCGATCATTGATAATAGCGTTTGCGTTCTTTGAGATAACTGTTGAACCGTTCCTGGTAGGCGGCGCTGATCGCCGGATTGGGAACGAAAGTGTCCGACACCCGGACCATCCGGGAGATGGCCTCCGTATAGCCCGAATAGAAGCCGATTCCCACGGCGCCCAGAATCGCCGCGCCCACGGAGGAGACCTCGGAATTCAGCACCCGCCGCACCTCCTTTTGCAGGAGGTCGGATTTGAGCTGGAGCCATTTGGAGGAGCCGGAACCGCCGCCCCCGCAGTAGAGGGCCTCGCAGGGAGCGCCGACCGTTTTTTCGATCCCCTCGGCCACCTCCTTGATCCGGTAGGTGATCCCCTCGATGATCGCCTGATAGACGGCGTGGTTCGGCATGGAGGTGTCGAAGCCGGTGAGCGCGCAGCTCGTCTTGTCGTTGCTCATGAGGAAGGCGACGCGCGACGACGCGTCGAAGCGGATCTGCTCCTCCATCTCGGCGAACAGGTTCCCGCCGCCCCGGTAAATTTCGTTCCGGTACCAGGAGATGTACCTGCCGGCGATGGCCGCGCCGTTGATGGAGTGGGTGTCCCGGGAAAACGCGCAGCCCAGTTCGGCGGGCGTGCAGACTGCCGTGGGAGCCCTGCCCCGCGAGAAGCTTCCGAGCATTTCGTAGGTCCCGGAAACGTCGCCGAAGATCCGGTCCCGCTCCGGATTGACCCCGAGCCCCAGAAATCCGCACTCCGCGTCGTGCGCGCCAAGGACGATGGGAATCTCGCGGGGCAGCCGGACATCGCCGATCCGGTCCAGACTTGCCAGGACGCAGGCGGAATCGTGGACCTCGCCGCCCGCCTGTGACACATCGATGCCGATGCAGGAGGCGATGGTATCCGACCACTCCTTCCCGACGACGTCAAAAAGGGATTTTCTGCAGGCCAGCGTGTAGTCGATGTGGACGCCGAGCCCCATCCTGCAAAGGAGGTATTCCTGAATGCTCAGGTAACGGCGGGCCCTCTGGTACACGTCGGGCTCATGGCGCTTGAGCCATAGGATTTTGGAGCACAGGAGGGTCGAAAAACAGGGCCCGCCGGTGATGGCGCGGAATTTTTCATCCCCGACGAGGTAGGTGATCTCCTCGGCCTCGCGCCGGGCGCGCGTGTCGAACGCCATGATCATGTTCCGTAAGGGCTTCAGGTCTCCGTCCACGGGGACCAGCGAGTCGCCCATCACCGAGAAGCTGACGCAAGCGATCTCACAGAGCCCGCGGCACGCCTCGAGGGCCTCGCAAAGGGAGTCCTGGAGGTTTTTCCAGATCATGTCCGCGTCCATCTCGCACCGGCCGATGCCGGTGTTCAGCCAGAGGTTCTTCCTGGACGCCCCGGTGAGGATGCCGCCGTCCTCCAGATCGATGAGGTTTGTCCGGACGTTCGACGTGCCGACGTCGATGACGAGAACCGCTCTTTTCATCGCCTCATCCCTGCCTGACATGGACCATCGGCTCGCCTCGGAAGTACCGGTCAAGGTCCTTGAGCAGGACGGCGATCGAGTTGCCCGCGACATTGCTCGTCGTCCCCGCGAGGTGGGGGGTGAGTGTGACGTTGTCGAGCTTGAGAAGGGGGTTGTCCGGGTTGATCGGCTCGTGGGAGAAGACGTCGAGGGCGGCCCCGGCGATCCGATGGTCCCGCAGGACCTCGATCAGGGCGTCTTCGTCGATGAGCCCCGCGCGGGCGGTGTTGATAAAGAACGCGGAGGGCTTCATCCTCCGGAACTCTTCGCGCCCGAGCATACCCCTGCTCTCCTCGCTGAGGCGGGCGTGTATGGTGATAAAGTCGGAGGTTTCCAGCAGCCGGTCAAGCGATACGGGCTCCGCGCCGAGCGCGCGCACCTTTTCCGCGGGCATGTAATTTTCATAGGCGATGATCCGGCACCCGAACGCCCGCAGGCGCTCCGCGACCATCTGGCCGATCGCGCCGTATCCGATGATCCCGACGGTCTTGTCGGCAAGGTTGTGGGAATAGGGGTAATTGCGGAACCGGACGACCCAGCTGCCGCCGTTGGCGGTGAGGGAGCTTCTCGCGATGTTCCGGGACTCGGCGATGATCATGCCGACCGTGTAATCCGCGACGGGCGCGGCGACCCGGCCGGGGGAGCAGACGACGGCCACGCCGCGCTCCCCGGCGCAGGCGAGGTTGACGTTCTCCACGCCGCTTCTCGTCACCCCGATCAGCTTGAGGCGCTTCGCGGCCTCGATGACCCGGGAGCCGATCGCCACAAAATCGGTGACAATGATGTCCGCGCCGGCCGCCTTTTCAAGCAGCTCCGCAGGGGGCGTAAACCATTCGGGGCCCGCCGTCTCAGTCTTCAGGATATACTGGGCCCGCTCGTTTTCATCCGCTCCCATGGAGATCTCAATGATGTCCACGTCAACGTCATAGGGGGCGAAGCGGTACAGGTTCTCGCGGACGTCCTGTTCGGTAATCGAGAAGTCCGCGACGAATAAGAGCTTTTGTCTCAAGGCGGTCACCCACTTAATATAGTTTTAATAATAATTATAATATAAATATTTGCTTACACGATTATAGCAGTATTAAATCAGAAAAGCAATAGAAGGAGAAACATTTTGTTAGATAAATTTGCTGAAAAATCAGCATTATATTGGGATTTTACATATTCCACAAAATTCAGGCGGGATATTCTCCCGAAAAATAAAACCCTCGGCGTATTGACATTTGACGTTTCTTTGGTATAGTTATAGCAGAACAATTTGGAATTTATTATTATACTTAAAATAAATGATAAAGAAAGGGAAGATACTATGGTCAACAAAGCAGCGGTCGTCATGGAGAACCGGAAGATCGAAATTATGGACACCCCCATGCCGGAAATGAAGCCCGGATATGTAAAGGTGAAAGTGGGATATTGCGGCGTGTGTGGTTCCGACGTTCACTTCTATTCCTTCGGGGAGCCCGACTTCCCGGACGTCTACCCCTTCATCATCGGGCATGAGTTCGCGGGCACGGTGGTGGAAGTGGCCGACGGCGTCAAGGATCTCAAGGTCGGAGACCGGGTCTGCGTCGAGCCGGGAACCTTCTGCGGCAAATGCGAGTGGTGCAAAAAGGGCAAATACAACCTCTGCAAGGAGATGGAGTTCCTTTCGGCCCCGCGCACGAAGGGCGCGATGAGGGAGTACATCACGCATCCCGCGGAGCTCTGCTTCAAGCTCCCGGACAACGTGTCGACGATGGAAGGCGCCCTGGTGGAGCCGCTCGCGGTCGGCATGAACTCGGTCGTCCGTTCGGGCATCCAGGTGGGCGATTCGGCGGTCGTGCTCGGAACAGGCTGCATCGGCCTCGTCACGATCATGTCGCTGAAGGCGGCCGGGGTCACGGACATCACCGCCGTCGACCTCTACGACATCAGGCTGGAAAAGGCCCTCGAGGTCGGCGCGACGCGCGTCATCAACACCACGGATAAGGATTCCGTCGCCGAGGTGCTCAAGTATTACGACGGCATCGGCCCCGACTATGTGTTCGAGACGGCGGGAAGCCGCTATACGGCGGAGGCCGCGGTCTACATCTGCAAAAAGGGCGGCGTCATCATGCAGGTCGGCAACGTGGTCGGCGAGACGTCTCTGAACCTCCAGAAGATGTGCGACAAGGAGCTCACGCTCATGACCAATTTCCGCTACCGCAACATCTATCCCACCTGCGTCGAGGCGATCGCGGCCGGCCGGATCAACGTGAAGGACATCGTCTCCAAGGTCTATCCGCTCGACGACGCGATGGAGGCGTTCGAGGACTGCATCAGCAAACGGCAGTCGATGGTCAAGGCGGTGCTCAAAATCAGCGAGGACTGACCGGAAGCCGCAACAAGCGGGGAAGCCGGACGCCGTCCGGCTTCCCCGCCCGAATTGATTGTACAGGGGGAGGCCGCCTCATGAATAAAGTCATCTGCGTCGGCAACGCGGTTGTCGACATCATCGTAAAGAACGGCCCGGATCGGACGCCCGACGGCATGACGCAGTTTTCCGAGAGCATCGACATGTATGTGGGCGGAGACGCGGTCAACGAGGCTGTCGGGCTCGCGGCGATGGGCAACGACGTGAAGCTCTACACGGCGATCGGCGACGACGCGCTGGGCAGCGCCTTCATGAGCCTGATCGAGGGCTACGGGATCCCGACGGACGGCGTCGTCCGGGACCGGGAGCACAGCACGACGGCGACCGTCGTCACCGTCGGGGCCGACGGCGAGCACGGATGCATGACCCTCCGCAACGGTGCCGCGGGGAACATGCGCTACAGCACGGATGTGTTCGACATCGATTTTGCGGGCGCCAGGCTGGTTTCCGTCGCCAGCCTTTTCTGGAGCAGGGGCCAGACCGATGCGGATTTGACGGCGCTGCTGAAAAAGGCGAAGGAAGCGGGCGCGCTGACGATGGCGGACATGGTCCTCGACCAGTCGCAGATGTCCCTGGAGGATATCGCGGGCGCGATGAAATATCTGGATTACCTGGTCCCGAGCTATCATGAAGCGTCCTACTTCACGGGCAAGGATTCTCCCGAGGAGATCGCGGACGAATTCCACAGGCGGGGCGTCAAGACGGTCGTCCTGAAGATGGGCGCGCAGGGCGTCTTCGCAAGCTCGGAAGGCAGGACATACCGCGTCGGCACGATCGCGGACCGGGTGGTTGACACGCTGGGGGCCGGAGACAACTTTGTGGCCGGCTTCATCACGGGGATCGTGGACGGAAAAAGCATGGAGGAAGCGCTCTGCTTCGGGTCCGCCGCGTCGGCAATCGCGATCAGCCAGTATGGCGCGAGCGGCGCGATCAAGAGCAAACAACAGGTTCAGGACTACCTGGACGCCCACAGAAAATAGAAGGAGATTATGCTATGAAAATGATCATCAACGGTCAGAAGGCCGACTCTTCCGACGGCAGGACCCAAAACGTGGTCAACCCTGCGACGCTGCAGGTGATCGATACGGTCCCCTCCGCCACGGCGGAGGACATCACGAAGGCGGTTGACGGCGCGGTCGCCGCGCAGGAGGCCTGGGCGGCGCTTCCGGTCAGAGAACGCTGCGTCATCCTCCGCCGGTTCGCCGACCTGGTGATGGAGAGAAGGCTCGAGCTGGGCGAAATCCTCGCCAAGGAAGCCGGCAAGCCGTACATGAAGGAGGCCGTGTGGGAGCTCGATTCCGTGGCGTACGTATACCGCGGCGCGTGCGACGTTGCGATGCACTACTACGGATCGACCATGCCGATCGGCACGGAGCCGGGATACGACGACGACCTCCAAATCACGATCCACGAGCCGCTCGGAACCCTCGCCTGCATCATCCCCTACAACTTCCCGCCCGCCATCTGGGCGTTCAAGACGGCCGCGGCGCTTGCCGCGGGCAACACGATCGTGGTCAAGGCGCCCTCCTATGACCCGATGACGCTTCTCGTGCTGCACGAGATGCTCCACGAAGCGGGCCTCCCCGCGGGCGTGGCGCAGTGCCTGACCGGAAGGGGCTCCGTCGTGGGAGACTGCCTCGTCGACGACCCGCGGATCGCGTGCGTCAACTTCACCGGAAGCACGGACGCCGGCCTCAGCATTGCGGCGACCGCCGCGAAGCACCTCACCGACTACAAGTTCGAGCTCGGCGGCAACGACCCGTTCATCGTGTTCGAGGACGCCGACATGGACCTGGTGATCAAGGAGGCCGAGGACCAGGCGCGGAACAACCGCCAGTGCTGCACCGGCTCCAAGAGGTTCCTGGTACATAACTCCCTGAAGGAGGAATTCATCCGCAGGCTCAGCGCCGAGCTGGATAAGCTCGTGATCGGCGACCCGATGGACCCGAAGGTCAACATGGGCCCGATGATCTCGGAGAGGGCCGCCAGGCAGGTGGAGGAGCAGGTCAACCTGACGGTCGCGCAGGGCGCCAGGATCGTGCGCGGCGGCAAGCGCAGCGGCGCGTTCTACGAGCCCACCATCCTTACCGATGTGGCGCCCGACACGGATATCGCGCGCGACATGGAGGTGTTCGGCCCCGTGTGGCCGGTGATCGGCTTCGACACGGTCGACGAAGCGGTCGGGATTGCCAACAGCTCACATTACGGGCTCGGAGGCGGGCTTTTCTCCCGGAACATCTACACCTGCATCCAGGTGGCCAAGAGGCTGAAAACCGGCCACATCGCCATCAACGGCTCGGGCAACTTCCGCGCGGCGGAGCTCCCGTTCGGCGGCGGCAGGAAGATGAGCGGCAACAGCCGTGAATCCCTTTCCCGGGTCATGGACGAGGTGACGCAGCTCAAATCGATCGTGTTCCGGTATGCGTTCAACGAGAGAAAGTGAACAGAGGAATCCAAATACATGTATTACAGCGATGAAGAAGCAAAGCAGTTGATCTGTGAATACGGAAAGCGCGTGTACCGGCAGGGGATGGTGGCCGGGAACGAGGGCAACATCTCCGTGCGGACGGGCGCCGACGCCGTGTGGGTGACCCCCACCGGCGTAAGCAAAAACGACCTCACGCCGGAGATGCTGTCCAAGACCGACCTCGACGGAAACCTCATCATCGCCGGCAGCCTCCCGGTCTCGTCCGAATCGAAGATGCATTACGGGGTTTACCGGGAGAGCGGCAAGGCCGGCGCGGTGTTCCATACGCACGCCACCTTCGCCACCGCCTTCGCATGCAGCGGGAAACGCGTCAACACCAGGATGCTCCCCGAGCTGCTGGGGCTCTTCGGCGAAGAGATCCGGGTCGCCCCTTACGGCCGTCCGGGAACCTTTGAACTTCCCGAGGCGGTCCGGCCCTACGTCAAAACCAACCGGGCGGTGCTTATCGAGAACCACGGCGCGGTGACCTGGGCGGAGACGGTCCGCCAGGCCTACTACAACATGGAATTCCTGGAAAAGTGCTGCAAGATCTATGCGGTTGCAAACTTTATGATCGGCGGCGCGCACGACATCCCCAACGAGGAAAGCATCCGGGAGCAGTTGGCGGCTTTTCAAAAAGACGCCATGGGTGGATGACCGCCATGTCAACATCTTATCTTGCGATAGACGTCGGCGGCGGTAGCGGGAGAGGCATCGTGGGCACGCTGGAGGGCCGGCGGCTCACGCTGCGGGAGGTGCACAGGTTCGCCAACTACCACGTCCCCGTGGCCGGCAGGGATTACTGGGACCTCTTCCACCTCTTCCACGAGATGATCGAATGCGTCCGCAGGGCGCAGAGGGAGCACGGAGACCTCTCCAGCTTCTGCGTGGACCTGTGGGGCAACGACATCGCGTTCCTCGACAAAAACGGTCAGCCGATCGGATATCCGTGGTGTACGCGCAATTCCGACGGGAGCGCCATGGAGGCGTTCTTCCGGGACGTGATGCCGCCGGAAGCGTACTTCATGCAGTGCGGCAGCCAGGTGCGGCGCGGCAACGCGGTGTTTCAGCTGTACGAGCGGATGCTCGAAAGGGACCCGGCCCTCGCCCATGCGGAAAGGATCCTCACGCTTCCCGACCTGTTCGGGTACTTCTTTACGGGCAGGGCCTACTCGGAGTTTACGATCGCCACGACGACCCAGCTGATCGACCCGTTTACGGGGGGCTGGAACGGGCGCCTGATCCGGGCGCTCGGGCTTCCGGAGCACCTCTTTGGGGAGATTATCCTGCCCGGCACGAGGCGGTACGACCTCCTGCCCGGGGTGCTTCCGGAGGCGGCGGGCCGCCTGAAATACGCGCCCGCCGCGTCGCACGACACGGCGTCCGCCGTCACGACGCTGACCGTGGCGCCGGACGAGGCGTTCTGCTCGAGCGGCACCTGGTCGATCATCGGGGCGGAATGCGACGGCCCGACGATCAACAGGGAGGTTCTCGCGTACAACTTCTCCAACGAGGGATGCGCGGACGGCAGGTGGAGGCTCCAGAAGGACATCATGGGCATGTGGTGCATGCAGAATCTTCACCGCGGCCTTTGCGAAACCGCCGGGCCCCTCTCCTGGGATGAGATCGTCCGGCAGGCGGAGGCGGCGGAGCCGTTCCGGTCGCTGGTCAATTTGGAGGAGCCCGTGTTCGTCAGCGACGCGGACCCCGCGGAGACGCTCCGCGCCTACTGCGGGAAGACGGGACAGCCGGTCCCGGCCGCGCTCGGAGAAATTGCGAGGTGCGTCTACGAAAGCATGGCGCTCCAGTACCGGCAGACCCTCGCGCAGCTGCGGGAGCTCTCGGGCAGGGAGTTCACAAAACTCCGGATTGTCGGCGGAGGAGGAAAAAACGGCTTCCTCAACCAGATGATTGCGGACGCTGCGCGGATGCGGGTGGAAGCCGGGCCGTACGAGAGCGCGTCGGTCGGCGGCATCCTCCTGCAGGCGGCGGCGGAGGGCAAAATCCAAACGGCGGATTTCCCGGAGATCGTCCGGTCGTCGTTCGAGGTCAGGACCTTTACGCCCCGGAAGGAGCGCGCGCCGCTCTGGGACGCGGCGGCGGACCGGTACCGGGAATATTGCGGCAAAATGGTTCTATGAAATAACAGGAGGCTATCAATATGGGACTGGTAACATTAACGGAAATCCTGAAGGAAAGCGTGGAGAAAAAGTACGCGGTAGGCGCGTTCGACACGCTGGACGACAACTTCACGGAGGCCATCGTCGCGGCGGCGGAGGAAGAGGGGCTCCCGGTCATCCTGATGGTGCCCAACTTCTTTGCCGACGACAGGGACGAGCGGCAGATGAGCTTTTACTTCAACCGGCTGCTGGACCGCTGCCAGCGGGCGACGGTTCCCGTCTGCCTGCATCTGGACCACGGCAACAGCTTCGCCTGCTGCGTCAAAGCCATCCACGGCGGCTGCACGTCGATCATGTTTGACGGCTCGGCGCTCCCGGTGGAGGAAAACATGGCCATCACCAGGGAGCTCGTCAGGATTGCCCACAGCTGCGGCGTGAGCGTTGAAGCGGAAATCGGCCACGTGGGCAGCCCCGAGGGCGGGGAGCTGGAAGCCAGCGACGTGGACACCTCCAAGTACACCAAGCCGGAGGACGCGAAGCGGTTCGTCGAGGAGACGGGCGTGGACGCCCTCGCCGTCGCCGTCGGCACGGTGCACGGCCTCTTCAAGGGGACTCCGAAGATCGACACGGAGCGGCTGGACCAGATCCGTGAGCTCGTCAAGATCCCGCTCGTCCTACATGGCGGATCGGGGCTTCCCGAGTCGGAATTCCGCGCGGCGATCGAGCACGGCATCAACAAGATCAACTTCTTTACCGGCCTTTCGCTCGCGGCGTCGGGCGCGATCGACGCGAAGCTGAAGGAGTTCAACGGCAAGATCCACTATATCGAGCTCATCAACGCCGCGCACGAGGCGTGCAAGGCCGCCGTCAAAGAGCAGATGCGGATTTTCGGAACGCTTCCGCTTGACATCTGATCATCAAAGGCCCCGTCGGCTTCGCCGGCGGGGAAAGGGCTGTCGCTTTGGAATCGGCACATGGGAGGAAATCGGTGCGCCGTTCCGGGGCGGCAGCTCTGTCAGCCGCTCCGAAAGAACAAACAACGCAACCGTGATTTGAAAGTGAGACGACATGTCGCTTTATTTCCTGATCGTACTGTTCATCACATTTGCCGCCTCGGGACTCCAGTACTCCGTGCTGGGGTCCGTCTGGCCGATCGTCTACAGGGACTTTGGCGTGGCGCTCTCCCTCGTCGGCTATGTGAACATGATCATCGCCGCCGGCCGGGTCGTCGCCAGCGTCTACACCGACCGCCTGGTCGGGAAATACGGGACGCACAAGGTCGCGTCCTTTGGTTTTGTCCTCATATGCCTGGGGCTCTTTGGGTACGCGAACTGCCGGTCCTATGCGATGCTCTGCATCATCAGCATCCCGCTCGGGTTCGGCGAGGATTTTTTTCTCTGCTCGATCAATACCTTTTCGGCGCTGCACCTGCGGGCAAAATACGCGAACTGGCTCAACATGGTGTGGAGCCTCGGCGCCACGGCGGGCCCCTATATCATGAGCCTCTGCCTGGCCGGGGGCGCCGCGTGGAACGCGGGCTACCTTGTCCTGGCCCTCATCCAGACCGGCGTCCTCCTGCTGTTTTTGTCCTCCCGCGGCAAGTGGAAGGAGATCCCTTCCGTTGAAGTCTGTTCCCCGGGGACGAGAAGGAAGCCCATGCGGGAGGCGATCAGGCTGAAGGGCATGCCGGTGATGGTCGCGGCGCTCTTCTGCTATACGGCGATCGAGACCACGTCGGCGCTTTGGGCGAGCAGCTACATCACGATCAGAAAAGGGCTGCCGGACGACGTCGGCGCGCTGGGGACGACCTTTCTCTTCCTCGGGATGACGGTGGGGAGGTTCGCGAGCGGGTTCATATCCGACCGGCTGGGCGACAAGCGGATGATGCACATCGGTCAGGCCCTCATTGCCGCGGGCTCGCTCGCCCTGTTCCTGCTCTCCGGAAGGACCGCGGTGCTCGCGTCGATGGCGGTCCTCGGGTTTGGGTGCGCGCCGGTCTTCCCCTGCTTCATCCATTATGTCCCGCAGGTCTTTGGAATCGAGGATACGGGCAGCGCGGTCAGCCTCCTGATGGGCAGCTCGCAGCTCGCCACGCTGCTGATGCCGATTGCGTTCGGATGGATCGCCGACCTCGGCGGCATGGGGTTCTACCCGTTCTTTCAGATCTTTTTCGCGGCGGCCATGATGGCGGCGCTGGTTTACCAGAGAAAACATGCAACGGCATAAAAAAGCGGCAGCGGATGTCCTTGGACATCCGCCGCCGTATTTTCATATTTCGCGTCACTTCTCGACCTTGAAGCTGTCCTTGAGCGTGACAATGCGGTTAAAGGTGTCGGGGTTTTTGCTGTCCTTGCAGAAGTAGCCCATGCGCACGAACTGGAAGCGGTCGCCCGGCTGCGCGCCGGCGAGGGACGCCTCGAGCTTGCAGTGGTGCAGCTCGGTGAGGGAAGCGGGGTTCAGGTAGTCGAGGTAGTTGGTGCCCTCGGGCACGGCGTTGACGTCCTCGAGGGTGAAGAGATTCTCGTAGAGCATCACGCGCGCGTCGCAGGCGTGCGCGGCGGAGACCCAGTGGATGGTGCCGCGCACCTTGCGGCCGTCGGCGGGCATGCCGTTGGCCGTTTCGAGGTCGGCGGTGCAGCGCAGCTCGGCGACGTTGCCGTCCGCGTCCTTGACGACCTCGTTGCACTTCACGATGTAGGCGCCCATCAGCCGGACCTCGCCGCCCGGCTTCAGCCGCTGGAACTTGGGCGGCGGCACCTCGGCGAAGTCGGTGCGCTCGATGTAGCACTCCCGCGTAAAGACGACCTCGCGGGTCCCGGCCTCGGGGTCGACGGGGTTGTTGGCGACCGCGAAGGTCTCCTCCTTCCCCTCGGGGTAGTTTTCAATGACGACCCGGATGGGATCGAGCACCGCCATGCGGCGGGGAGCCGCGGCGTTGAGCTCCTCGCGGATGCAGTATTCGAGCAGCTTCTGATCGACGAGGCTGTTGGTTTTGGCGATGCCCGCGCGCTGCACGAACTCAAAGATCGCGCTCGGGGTGTAGCCCCGGCGGCGCAGGCCGCAGAGGGTGGGCATACGCGGGTCGTCCCAGCCGTCGACACGGCCGGTCTCGACCAATTCGCGCAGATAGCGCTTGCTCATGACCGTGTTCGTGATGTTGAGCCGGGCGAACTCCCGCTGCTTGGGCTTGGGGTCGAAGCCGATGTTGTCCACCACCCACTCGTAGAGGGGCCGGTGGTTCTCGAACTCGAGGGAGCACATCGAATGGGTGATCCCTTCGATTGCGTCCTGTATAGGATGCGCAAAATCATACAGCGGGTAGATGCACCACCGATCCCCCTGCCGGTGGTGATGGGCGCGCACGATGCGGTAGATCGCGGGGTCGCGCAGGTTGAGGTTGGGGGAGGCCATGTCGATCTTGGCGCGCAGGGTGCGGGAGCCGTCGGGGAATTCGCCGTTCTTCATCCGCTCGAAGAGGTCGAGGTTCTCCTCGGCCGAGCGGTTCCGGTAGGGGCTTTCGCGTCCCGGCTGGGTGAGGGTGCCGCGGTATTCGCGCATCTCGTCGGCCGTCAGGTCGCAGACGTAGGCCTTGCCGTCCCGGATGAGCTGGACCGCGTACTCGTAGCACTGGTCGAAATAGTCGGAGCCGTAGAAGATGCCGTCGGGGTTGGCGCCCAGCCAGCGCAGGTCCTCCTCGATCGACTCGACGAACTCGGTGTCCTCCTTGACGGGATTGGTGTCGTCGTAGCGGAGGTTGAAGAGCCCGCCGTATTTTTTCGCGATGAAGTAGTTGATGAAGATCGCCTTGGCGGAGCCGATGTGCAGGTAGCCGTTGGGCTCGGGTGGGAACCGGGTGTGGATTCGCGCCGAAAAGCCGTTTTTGAGGTCCTCGTCGATGATCTCGGTCAAAAAATTAGGAGCGATTTCCATAGGGCACACGTCCTCTTTCAGTTCAGATTTTCCGCCGCGGAGCCGAGCCGCCGGAGCACCCGCTCCCGGCCGAGCAGCCGCATGATCTCGTACATGTCGGGGGAGTTCTGCCGTCCGGTGACGGCCACGCGGAGCACCATGCTCACATCCGCGACGCTGCCGGGATAGGCGGAGGGATTCTGCTTGTAGTCCTTCATGTTGGCGGCGTAGCCGAGCCGCTCGGCGAGCGCCTTGATCCTGTCGAACCAGACGCCGCTGTCGTCCGCGGGGTCGTAGATTGCGGCGTATTCGTCGAGGATGCGCTTCGCGTCGGCGGCGGAGACGTTTTCGGGGTAGGCGCCGTCGCAGGCGAAGAGCTCGTCGAAGAAGAAGCTCAGATACTCCTTGGCGCCGCTCCACACGGCGATGTCCTTGCGGGGCTTTTTGCCGCCGCGGCCGATCGACAGGATCGCCTCGGTGTAGGCGGGGTCGCGCTCGAGCAGCGCGCAGAAGCCGGGGTCGTATTCCCGCGCCCAGGCGGTGAGCCTGTCCGCGACCTCGGCGGCGGACATGCGGGAGATGACGTTTTTGGAGACGTCGCCCAGTTTTTCGATGTCGAAGAGCGCGCCTGAGACACCCATCTTCTTGGTGTTGAAAGGAAATTTATCGAGCGGGGCGTCGGGGTTCGCGAGCCTCCAGTCCTCGAAATTGGAGTTTAAGAGGGTCATGAGGTACTCCTTGACCGCCGCCACGCAGTAGCCCTGCCGCTGGTAGAAGTCGAGCGCGAGTTCGGGGTCCTTGCGCTTGGAGAGCTTGCGCTTATTGCCGTTTTCCAGCTTCATGAGCTGGGCGGTGTGCACATATTTGGGCATCCTCCAGCCCATCGCGCCGAAAAGCTGGATGTGGATGGGCAGCGTCGCCAGCCACTCCTCGCCGCGCACGACGTGGGTCGTGCCCATCAGGTGGTCGTCGACGACGTGCGCAAAGTGGTAGGTGGGGATGCCGTCGCTTTTGAGGAGAACCACGTCCTGGTCGTTCTCGGGCAGCTCCATCGTGCCGCGCACGAGGTCGGTGAACTTGGTGCGGCGGCCGGGGTCGCCCTCGCTGCGGAAGCGCAGCACGAACGGCTCGCCCGCCGCGACACGGGATTCCACCTCGCTCAGGGGAGTGTCGCGGTGTACCGCCCAGCTCCCATAGTAGCCGAAATTCGCCTTTTCGGCGGCCTGCTTTTCGCGAATGGCTGCGAGCTCCTCCTCGGTGCAGAAGCAGGGATACGCCTTCCCCTGCCGGACGAGCCGTTTGGCGTAGGCCCGGTAGATCCCCTCGCGCTGACGCTGCCGGTAGGGGCCGTAGGCGCCGTTGTCGCCGTCGGCCGTCGCGCCCTCGTCGAAGGGAAGCTCGTAGTCGGAAAAGACCTTGAGGATCGTTTCGACCGCGCCGGGCACCTCGCGTTTCTGGTCGGTGTCCTCGATGCGCAGGTAGAAGACGCCGCCGCTCTGGTGGGCGAGGCGTTCGTCCGCGATCGCGCCGAAGAGGTTCCCGAGGTGCATGAAGCCGGTGGGGCTGGGGGCCATGCGGGTGACCTTAGCCCCCTCGGGCAGGCTGCGGGGCGGGTAGTCCGCCTCGATTTTGGCGATGGCCGCCTCCTCGTCGAGGCCGGGGAAGAGCAGGTCGGCAAGTGCGTTGTAGTCCATCAAAAAAAGCTCCTTTGCGGCTGTAATCACGCGGATAGTATACTACAATTTTCCACCGTTATCAATCTTCATCCGGATGATTGCGGCGGTAATTCATATAACTTTCGAGGATGATGGTGGCGGCCACCTCGTCGATGACCTCCTTGCGTTTTTTGCCGCGGGTGTTGGTGGCGTTGAGGTACCCCGTCGCGGAGACGGTGGTGCCGCGCTCGTCCCACAGGCGCACGGGGACGTTGACCAGCCGGGCGAGCTGGTCGGCGAAGTCGGCGCAGAGCTGGGCGCGGGGGCCCTCCGAGCCGTCCATATTGATGGGGTGCCCCACGATGACCATCTCCGCGCCGTATTCGCTGGCGGAGGAGGCGACCTTCTGGACCACGCTGCCGAAGTCCTTGTCGTGGATGACCCCAATGGGGGACGCGAGATATTCGGTGCGGTCGCAGCAGGCAAGGCCGGTGCGCGCGTCGCCGAAATCAACAGCCATGATCTTCATATCTTCACTCCTTTGGCGGCCTGGCCGCCGGCATCGGCATTTTCCCGCGCGGCATAGGCCGCGCGGTCCTCCTCGGTGACGGGGACGCTGCGCCACCAGTCCTGGAGCGCGAAGGTCGAGGCGGCCTCCGGCAGGTGGGAGGAGTCGTTGAGGTAGACCGGACGCGGCAGGAAATCGTCCCCGAATTCGATCCTGCTCACGGCGGTGTTGTCGCACCAGCCGACCTCGCCGATCCGCTCGATCGGCCAGCCCTGCGCGAAGCAGAGGTAGTTGCGGATGGCGCAGCCGTGGGAGGCGACGGCGACCGTCCCGCCCGCGTGCGCCCGCACGATGCGGCCGATGGTGTCCCGCATCCGCTCGTAGACGCTGCGCATGCTCTCGCCGCCCGGGGCCTCGAACGCCCACGGCTCGTTGTCCCAGCGCGCCTCCTCCACGGGGAAGCGCAGCGGCAGCTCCGCGAAGGGCACCCCCTCGAACGCGCCGCCGTTGATCTCCATGAGGCCGTCGTCGGTGACGATGGGCAGCCCGGCCGCGCGGTCGATCGCCTTCGCCGTCTCGTACGCCCGCTTGAGCGGGGAGGCGTAGACGGCGTCCAGCGGGATATCCGCGAACCGGCGGGCGAGGTATTCGAGCTGCCGGTAGCCCTTTTCGCTCACGTCGCTGTTGCTGTGTCCCTGAAAGGTCCGCCGCCAGTTGCCCTCGGCCTCCGCGTGGCGGACCAGATATAAGGTAGTGGTCAAACGATTTCACCCGATTCCAATGAATTCTCCGCGCGATCGCGGGCGCGGGCGGCAGGGCGCCCGCAAAACACACGCATAATTATACTATAAATCCGAGGGAATCACAATCCCGGGCTTGCTTTTTCCCGCGCCGGAAGCTAAAATAAGAAAGCCGCTTGCGCGGCGGTCAGTTCGCAACATCCTGACCTTAAACAAATACTAGGGGCGTCCGTGGAAAACCGCGGAAAGGCTCCGGAAAAGAGGAAAAAAACATGACAAGGCAAACCCCCAACATCCGGCGCATGGTCGTGGCGGCCATGATCGCCGCGGTCTACTGCGCCGTCAGCCTCCTGCTGCTGCCGCTCTCCTTCGGGGCGGTGCAGGTGCGCGTCTCGGAGGCGCTCACCCTGCTGCCCGTGCTGAGCCCGGACGCCATCGTCGGTGTGACGCTCGGCTGCGCGCTCACCAACGCCCTCGGCTCGTCGATGGGGCTGATCGACGTGGTGGTGGGCACCTCCGCCACCCTCATCTCCGCGCTCATGAGCTGGGCGCTGCGGAAGGCGCGCGTCTTCGGCCTTCCGGTGGCGTCGTCGCTGCCCCCCGTGCTCGTCAACGCCGTCTTCATCGGCGCGGAGATCACCCTCCTCTCCCCGGAGGGGTGGAACACGGGCGTTTTCCTGGCCACCGCGCTGTCGGTCGGCGCCGGCCAGCTGCTCTCCTGCTGCGTGCTCGGGCTGCTTCTCGTCTGGGCGCTGGAACGCAAGGGGCTGGGGGAACGGCTGTTCGGAAAATCTTAAAGGACAGAAAAAAGGCCTGCGGCTGTGCCGCAGGCCTTTTTCCGGGAAACGGTATTTAGTTTGTAAATTTATCCTACCATACGGCCGCGGAAAGGTCAATGGTAACATAATACTAGTCGTTCCGGTTAGAGAAATAAAAAGTAAGACTCAGCTCACTCAACATGGATGACCGAAACGGGGCAGCTCTCCTGCGCGGTGACGGCGCCCTTCTCCGCTTCATCCGGGACGGGATTCTGGTGCACGTCGGCCAGCCCGTCGTCCCCCATATGGAACACCTCGGGGCAGATTTCCACGCACATGCCGCAGGAGATGCAGCCGTCGCGGTCGATTTTGGCAATCATGACAGGTCCTCCTTCCGTAAAGATATCCCTATTCTTTCCCATCTTCGCCCAAATTATCCAAAGAAGGGGTTTGGACGGGCCGCGCCCGCATAAAATGGGAAAAAAGGGAAGGAGGCGCTGCGATGGTCGACCTGCATGTCCCTCTGCGGCAGGGGGTGCTCTTTGCGGTGGGCGGCGCGCTCTATTATCTGGTGGAGGTGCTCTGGCGGGGACATTCCGACTGGACGATGGCGGTGCTGGGAGGCGTCTGCTTTCTGCTGATCGGGCGGATTAACGAGCGGTGCGAGTGGTGCGTGGCGCTGCTCTCCCAGATGGTGCTGGCCTCGCTCATCGTCACAACGGCGGAATTCTGCGCGGGCATGGTCCTGAACATATGGCTGGAACTGGGGATCTGGGACTATTCCGGGATGCCCTATAACCTCTGCGGTCAGGTCTGCCTGCTTTATACGAACCTGTGGTTCCTGCTCTCCCTGCCGGCCATCGTCCTCGACGACTGGCTGCGCCACTGGTGGTTCGGCGAACGAAAGCCCGCCTACAAGCTACTCTGATACGTCCGGCCTTCCGGCGGGCGGGACCCGCCGGTTCTCCTCCAGCTCCCGCTGGAGCGCGATCGTCTCGAGCGTCTCGCCCAGCTGCACAAAGATGGAGCCGAGCACGTCGAGCTCGGTGTTGTTCGGATAGTCCTGCGCGATCGATACCGCGAGCGCGGTGATCGCGGTGACCAGTTCGTAGGAGTTCATGCGGTCACCTCCCCGCGCATCCTATGAAAAATCCCCCGGAAATGACACAGTGGAGGAAGAGCTTACTCTTCCTCCACAATGCTTTGGAGACATTCGATCAGGTCGTTCAGGGTGTAAAGACTGACGTCGCGGCGCAGGATCTCGTTTTTCAGCTCGATGGGGAGCGACTCGAACCGGTAGCGCAGCTTTGGATCGACATAGGACATGGTCCATCACCTCACTGGGAGTATGGGCCGCCTGCGGCGGGCTTAATCACCCGGCGGTTTTAGATTTGCCGCTCGTCGAGCGGAGGAGGTTGTCGGTAGTCGACCGACAGCGGTATTAGATTATCCGCTCATCAAGCGGCGCAGTTTGTCGGTAGTCGACTGACGGCAGGCTTAGATTATCCGCTCATCGAGCGGCGGGGTTGCCGGGTCCCGCCCCGGCGGGCGGCCCCATTTCTTGTACGGACAAGAAATGG
>NZ_JAPJQF010000088.1:0-5579 GCF_030825285.1 Anaerotruncus massiliensis (ex Togo et al. 2026) | reverse complement strand
GAACGCTAGCCTGTCACGCTAGAGGTCGTGGGTTCGAGCCCCATCCGGGTCGCCATTTTTCTCCCTTTCCGCTTTGCCAAATATGCCTTTGTAGCTCAGTTGGTAGAGCAGAGGACTGAAAATCCTCGTGTCGTTGGTTCGATTCCGACCGAAGGCACCAAGCGCGGGTTTAGCTCATTTGGCAGAGCGCCACCTTGCCAAGGTGGAGGTAGCGAGTTCGAGCCTCGTAACCCGCTCCAAAAAGAACGCTTCATTTTGAAGCGTTCTTTTTCTTTTTTCGCGAGAACGAACCCGCTGCCTCCACCGACATTTTAAATCCGGAGGTCCCGGGGTCCCCGCGAAAGCGCGCTTTCGCGGGGTGGGGTTGCGGGTTCGAGCCTCGTAACCCGCTCCAAAAAGGACGCTTCATTTTGAAGCGTTCATTTTTATTTGGAGCGGCTATTTACCAACTATACAAAAAAAGGGGGGTATTCGACATCAATTGTTGTCAAAACATATTTCTAAGCAAGTCCATAATGATCTGTTGCTGCTTTGGATTTAGCGCCGACCAATTATCAAGCATTTCTCCCTGCTCTGGCGTAAGCGAAATGGGGTCATCCCCTTCTGAGAAAAATTGTGATAAGGTAATTCCAAATCCTTTGCACACCTTATCCAGCGTTTGTATTGTTGGCGTTTGTCCCTTGCGGTACCAGGTGGATATCGTTGATTGAGACAGTCCGGAATGTTTTGATAAATCATACTCAGTCCAGTTCCGAGCCAAGCGGAGTTTCGTAATTTCTTTGAGTATATCTATCATGATCCCCACCCTCTTGCTACGTTATAAGGCTTTTATTCTTTCAGCGAAGATATGACACTATCGAAAATCTCCAACGCTTGCTTTCTCTTGGTAACATCAAGAGCATTCAACTTCCTAATCATGTCGTTACTCTTGGCTTCATAGCCAACGACCAAACTATCTTGAAGGACATCGTCGGCAGAAGCATTCAAAGTGTTCAGGATCAGCAGGAACGTTTCTAGCTTCGGCACTTTATCGCCACGTTCGATATCGGCCAGATACCTTGTGCTGATGCCTATCCTTTCTGAACACTCTTTCAGACTCCAACCACATTTCGCTCTATATGACTTAAGCTTCTTTCCCATGCTTTTACAGTTCACGGGCACCACCACCTATCTAGGGATATCTTCTACAAATAGCATACCAACTATACAAAGCCAACAAAATGATCTATTAATAGAAATGTCCCTAAATAGGGGTTGTGCTTGACAAACATTTGTGCTAACATAGGACTGGGAAATTGGCAGCTTCGCCAAAACGCATGACGAGGAGGAAGCGCAATGCCTGACAAGGTACTGACGACCATTGAAGCAACCATCATGACCAAAACAAAAGAGGCCCTGTTAAAGCACTGCGAAAACACCGGGCTTTCGATCGGCGAAGTGATCGACCGTATGGCATTGGATTTTGTCATTGATACTCCCGAACTTGCCGCAAACGTATTGTGTGAGGAATTCGTGATCATGGTCGTCAATCAGACGGAGGAGCAAATGCAAAAAACGGTCCACCATGTGATCGCCAGCCTGATGATTCCCTTTCTTGGGAACGACAGTGATGCGCGCGCTTTTTTTGAGGACCTTTCGCTCTGCATCAAAGATCATATGGATCTCATGACGAAAAACGCGCAGGCGTCATAGCCGAATCCAAAAGTGCGGCCGCCGGCCACGCGAAAAGCCCCGGGGCGCTTCCTCCGAAGCGTCCCGGGGCTTTTCCCGCGCTATTTGTCGATGTAGACCAGCGGGTCCAGGAAGCTCGACCCGATGCGGATTTCAAAATGCAGATGGTTGCCGGTGGAGTTGCCCGTCGAGCCGACGTTGGCGATCTTCTCCCCCTGCTTGACCTCCTGCCCGGCCGATACGTCGAGCGAGCTGTTGTGCCCGTAGAGGGTGCGGGAGCCGTCGGCGTGCTCGATGATGACGCACTTGCCGTACTCCCCGTACCAGCCCGCGAGCACGACGCGCCCCTGCGCCGCCGCGTAGACGGGCGTGCCGTGCGGGGCGGCGAGGTCGATGCCGTTGTGGTGGGGATAGTCGTAAAAATCCGCCGACAGCCACCCGGTCTTGAGCGGGCGGATGAAGGAGGACACCCAGCGGCTGCCGTCGGCGGTTTCGCTTCGCAGCACCCGGGTGCCCCTCTTGACCACCTGGTCGACGGGGCGGGCGGTGTCGGTCGACTGGACCGACAGCACCTTGACCGGCCGGTCGCCCTCGAAGACGACCTGTGAACGGATCTCCCGCTCGCCCGCGATCCCCGCCGAGACGACCTCGGTATAGCCCCGGTAGCGGGCGGGCTCGTCCTGGTAGGCGACGCTGTAGGGGATTTTTTCCGTGGTGACGACGGTGCGCGTGGTGCGCGCGGGCGGCTGAAGCGCCAGAATGTTCACCGCGCAGAAGAACGCGAGCGTCACCGCGAGGGCGCGCGCCGTCAGCTTCCTGATGGGGGTATTTTTTGTCCGCTTCCGCGATGTCGATTGTCCGGAGTTGTCCGCAGAAAACTGCATGGGTGTGCCTCCTCCCTGAATCGATACGCACTCAGGATACCGGGCGTTTATGAACTGTCTGTGAACACCGGGCATCGTTTACACAAGGTTTACGATATTGGAAAGCCCTGTCCCCTCCCCCTCCCTGCTTCTTCCCGGGGAGGAAATCCCCGGTCCCCCGGCCATCCAGAATCTCCGGGCGCCCGTTTGCGCCCACCCGCTTGAAATCAGCGCCAAAGTAAGGTATGATTGCTGTAGCGGAAAATCGGAATCCGCGCCTGTTTTTGGCATTTGAGGGGGGAAAATCGGTTGTCCCAGCTTTTGGATGAAATCAGCCGGCTTCTGCAGCAGGGGCGCGCGCCCGCCGTCAAAGAAACGGTTTCCCGCGCGATCGCGGAGGGCCTTTCCGCCGGGGAAATCCTGAACGGCGGCCTGCTTGCAGGCATGGGGGTCATCGGGGAGAAGTTCAAGGCGAACAAGGTCTATATCCCCGAGGTCATGATCGCCGCGCGCGCGATGAACGCGGGACTTGAGCTGCTCAAGCCCCTGCTCGCGGAAAGCGGCGGCGAGGTGCGCGGCACCGTCGTGCTCGGCACCGTCAAGGGCGACCGGCACGACATCGGCAAGAACCTCGTCAAAATGATGCTCGAGGGGAAGGGCCTGCGGGTCATCGACCTGGGGGTCGACGTGCCCGCCGCCAAGTACATATCCGCCGCCGAGCAAAACGGCGCGGACATCATCGCCTGTTCCGCCCTGCTCACCACCACGATGAACGAGATGCGCGCCGTCGTCGCGCTCCGCAACGGCACGCCCGCACTCGGCGGGGTCAAGGTGATGATCGGCGGCGCGCCGGTCACCCAGGCGTTCTGCGACGAGATCGGCGCGGACAGCTATACCCCCGACGCCGCCACCTGCGCGGAGGTCGCGCTCGGGTTCTGTTCCTGAGCGCAGGTGAGGAAGCCCACCAACATGATTGGGGCGCCACGCGCCCATACGGAGGAAAGCCATGTTTTGCAGCAAATGCGGAAGGGAAATCCGGGACGACAGCGTTTTTTGCTCCTACTGCGGCGAGTGTGTCGAGGAGGAGCCGCGGGAGGCCGGGGAGCCCTGCGGCGATGAGGAGGAAGCGCCCTGCGTCCGACCGGGCGCGCCGAAAAAGCGTTGCTCCGAATGCGGGAAGGAGCTTCCCAGCAGCACGATTTCCGACCTGTGCGCGATGTGCACCATCCGGCGGCGCAACCGCGAAATCGAGGAGGAGCGCGAGCGGCGGGACGCGGAACCGCCGAACAGGGACCGCTACGACATTTCGGACGAATTCGACCAAAGCGTCTTCGAGCGCGACCGGACGAACTATTTCCGCGGCGAGGAGCCCGGCTACCGCTCGCAGGAGCGCCCGTCCCGCTCCACCTATACCGGCAAGCCGGCCGGCGCGCTCGGCGGCGCGGACCCCAAGCCCGCCAACCGCGGCTGCCTCATTGCGGCGATCGTGGTGATCGTCGTGGTGTTCGTGCTCCCCATCCTCGCCGTCTTCATCTTCAGCTTCGCGGCGGACTCCCATTCCTCCGTGGACGCCGCCATCGCGCCCGTCTCCGAGGCTTCCCCGATAGACGGCGACTGGTGGCCGGACGACGAGAGCGACTGGCAGGCGGACGACGAGAGCGAGCCCGGCTTTGACGACGGCGCGAACGTCATCAGCACCGGAAGCCGCGACGAGCTGTTCGACCAGTTCATCGTCTCCGCCGCGGAAAGCACCCTCTACGCGATGGTACCCGCCTACTATGAGGCCGATTCGGTCGCCTTCCGCCACGACCGGGAACAGCTCACCGGCGACGGCGCGTTCATCACGACCTACGGCACCGCCGACCTCACTTTGGGCGGGCGCACAAAGACCGACCGCTTCGAGGTGGTGCTCGCGATGTCGCCGAGCTATTACCACCCGCTCTACCTCGCGGTCAACGGCGAGCCGGTCTTCGACATCCGCGATACGGTCGACCGCGACGGCTACGTCACCGCCGAAGGCGCGCAGTTCTACGAGCGCGAGGAGGGCACCTCCCTCTTCGACGAGGAGACGGCCATCCGCCTCGATGATTTTGAATGAAAAATCGGCTGCGGCCGTAAAGCAAAACCTCCCGGGAAGATTTCCCGGGAGGTTTTTGCTTTCCCCGGCTCTGCATCTTCCCTTTCCGGCGGGGAACGCTAAAAGCCGAGGTGATTTTATGCCGAAAAAAGACCGCGCGAAGTCCAAGCGGCCGCCCGAATCCGGCAGCGGCGAACCCGCGCCCTGCGCCGTGGATGTGATCCCCGACTGCGTCAACACCGACGGCACCGAGATCCCCGACGGCTACAACAAAATCGGCTACCAGGTGGTCGACAACATCTGCGAGGAACACATCATGTGAGCTCCAGCCAGCCTTTCCGGCGGCCGGTCCCCAAGGGGACCGGCCGCTTTTCGTATGCGCGCGGAACCCCCGCGCCGATTTTTGAATAGGATGGTTTCAGACGATTTATTGACCGGTTGGGAGGTATTTTTTATGCTGCGATACGGAAATTCGGAATTTTCCATGGGCGGGCGCTGGGGGGTTGTCCCGCCGCCCATCGGCGCGGCGGTCCCGGGCGGGACACCGAGGACGGCGCCCCCGCAGGGCGGCGTCCAGCGCGCCGCGGGCGCGCCGGGACCGCGCAGACCGGGCGGCGCGGCGCAGCCGGACAGGAACGGCGTTCCATACGCCCCGCGCGGCGAGGCAGGGCTCGCGGGTGCGACGGGGCCGGCCGGCCCGAGCGGCGAAACGGGAGCCACAGGTGCCATGGGCCCGATCGGCCCGCGCGGCGAAACCGGGCCAACAGGCGCGATGGGACCGACCGGACCGCGCGGCGAAACGGGGACCGCGGGCGCGATGGGACCGACCGGCCCGCGCGGCGAAACCGGGCCAACAGGCACGACGGGACCGACCGGACCGCGCGGCGAAACAGGGGCCGCGGGCGCGAGGGGACCGACCGGACCGCGCGGCGAAACGGGAGCTGCGGGCGCGACGGGGCCGTCCGGTC
>NZ_JAPJQF010000002.1:68672-170232 GCF_030825285.1 Anaerotruncus massiliensis (ex Togo et al. 2026) | reverse complement strand
CCTCGAGCACGCCCCCCTCCCCGCAGACCGCCTCGCGGACGTTGGGGGAGTTGGGCAGCATGGTGATCACCAGCTCGTTTCCGGCGGCGGCCTCCCGCGGCGTATCCGCCGCGCGCGCGCCCGCCGCGGCGAGTTCCGCCACATGCTCGGGATGGTGGTCGCAGACGGTGAGCGCGTGCCCCGCCCGCAGGAGGTTCTTTGCCATCGGCCTGCCCATGATGCCGAGGCCGATAAATCCGATCTTCATAACAGCGCCTCCTTAAAAGCCGATCCGGCTGAGAAAACGCATGAGGTTATCGACGGTGAGCGCCATATCGCTTTTGCTGCGCGTCCTGGCAACCGAAAAGTCGACCGCCACGCGGTTGGTGCTGAAGACCGCCGACACCCCCTCCTCATAGGCGTTTTCGATGTTGTCGCCGATGTCCCCGACGAGCGCCACGAGCGGCACGCCGTGCTTTTTGCAGCGGCGGGCCACGCCGATGACCACCTTGCCGCGCAGGCTCTGGGTGTCGATCTTGCCCTCGCCGCTCAGCACAAGGTCAGCGTCGGACACGAGCCGGTCGAAGCCGACGGTGTCGAGCACCGTTTCGATGCCCATCTGCAGTCGGGAGCCGAGGAAGGCGACCATGCCGCCCCCCATGCCGCCCGCCGCGCCCGCGCCCGGCAGGTCCGCCACGTCGCGGCCGAGCTCCCGCCCGACCGTGCGGGCGATCGCGGAGAGCTGCCCGTCGAGGTATTCGACCATCGCGGGGTCTGCGCCCTTCTGCGGGCCGAAGATGTGGGCCGCGCCGTTTTTGCCGCAGAGGGGATTGTCGATGTCGCACATCGTGATGACCTCGATCCCCCGGAGCGCGGGCAGCAGCCCCGACATGTCGATCTTCGCGACGCGCGCGAGGTTTTCGCCCACCGGGACGAATTCCTCCCCCGCCTCGTCGAGAAAGCGCACGCCGAGCGCCGCGGCCGCGCCCGCCCCGAAATCGTTGGTGGCGCTGCCGCCCAGCCCGACGATCATCTTTTTGCAGCCGCGCCCCGCGGCGTGGGCCATGAGCTGGCCGACGCCGTAGGTGGTGGTCTTTTCGGCGTGCCGGTTCTCCCCCACGAGCGGCAGGCCCGCGCAGGCCGCCATCTCGATGACGGCGGTGGAGCCGCCGTCCAGCAGGCCGTAATACCCCTCCATCTCCTCCATGTAGGGCCCCCTCACGGGGACCGTGACCCGCTCGCCGCCGACGGCGGCCAGAAACGCGTCCACGCTTCCCTCCCCGCCGTCCGCGACGGGGATCGGGACGACCTCCGCGTCCGGATAGTAGGCGCGGACCGCCTTTTCCATAATGCCGCAGATCTCCGAGGAACTCATCGTCCCCTTGAAGGAGTCGGGCATCAGGATCACTTTTTTCATGCATATCCCCCTTTGGAGAAAAGCCGGACAGATCCTGTCCGGCTTTCCATCCTTGAAATGTTTGCCCCCGCCCGCGTCAAATGAGGATGAGGGAGAGAATCCAGATGAAGATCATAGCCGCGACGCCCATCAGCAGCGTCAGCATGGTCTGCGTTTTGTAGCCGTCCTGCGCCTTGAGCTCGCCGAAGTTGGTGACGACCCAGAAGTAGGAGTCGTTCGCGTGGGATACGGTCATCGCGCCCGCACCGATCGCCATGACGGTCAGGGCGGCGGCCACCGGGGAGGTCAGCCCCAGCGCGGCCATCATGCTGCCCGACTCGGAGATCGCGCCCATGATGCCGGCGGTCGTGGTGATCGCGACCGTCGAGGAGCCCTGCGCCGACTTGAGGATGGCGGCGATGAGGAAGGGGAAGAAGATGCCGACGCTCGACAGGAACGCCGCGTTCTCCGACATATAGTCGACGAAGCCCGCGGTGGAGATGATCTTGCCGAGCACGCCGCCCGCGGCGGTGATGAAGAGGATCGGGCCGACCGTCTTGAGGGTCTCGTCGGTCAAGTCGCGGAATTCGCCCATCTTGCCGGCGGTGACCAGCGTCGCGATGCTGCACAGCAGGCCGACCGCCAGCGCGATGATCGGCGCGCCGAGGAAGGCGCAGACGCTCGCGAGCCCGCCCTGCCAGCCGAGGATCGAGGAGATCGAGCTCAGCGCCATCAGGATGATCGGCAGAACGATCGGGGCGAAGGAGGCCAGAGTGCTCGGCAGCTTGCCGTACTCCCTGACGAGCTCCTCATAGCTCTTGACGACCTCATTGTCGTCGGGGTTGTCCTCGGAGGGGGATTTGACCCGCTTGCCGATGTATTTGGCGAAGAAATACGCCACGACCAGGCAGGGGATCGAGACGAGCGCGCCCATGCCGATGACGAGCAGCAGGTTGTTCCCGATGCCGAGGGTGCCGGCCGCCGCGATCGGGCCGGGCGTCGGCGGGATGAAGACGTGCGAGATGTAAAGGCCGCCCGACAGCGCCACCGTCATCGCGACGGAGGAGCACATCGTCTTTTTGACCATCGCCTTGCGGATGGGGTTGAGGATGACGAACCCGCTGTCGCAGAAGACGGGGATCGAGACGATCCAGCCCATCAGCATGATGGCGATTTCGGGGTGCTTCTTGCCCACGATCTTGACGACCGCGTCGGCAAGGCGGATGGCGCCGCCGGTCTTCTCGAGGAAGAAGCCGATCATCGCGCCGAGGATGATGACGATGCCGATGCTGGAGAAGGTGCCGGAGAAGCCCGCGCCGATCGTGCCGGGGATATCGGCAAGCGGGATGCCGACGATAATCGCCAGCAGCAGCGCCACGCCCATGATGGCGAGGAAGGGGTGCAGTTTCAGCTTGGAAATTGCGAGGATCATCACGACGATCGCGATGACAAATGTGATGAGAAGCGGTACTCCTGTCATAGTCTCTACCTCCATTCAAACATGCCTATGTGATGCGGCTTTCGCCGCCGCCTGCCCCGATTGTCCGCTCTCTTTCTTTAACGAGCCGCCCATCCGGGGCCATCCCGCGAGGCCCGGAGGAGCGGCTTTTACACGATTGGGTGTTTTCCACATTTTGTCCCGCCGATTTTTCCCTTTTTCTGTCATAATTATACTATGCCATTTGTTTGCCGTCTATGTTTTCAGGGACAGATTCTATTAATAGAATCTGTCCCTGAAAACAGAATTATAGAAAGCGCCCCTCCTTTGTTCACATTCTATACAAAATTCAGCTCGTCCCGGTTTTCGTTGTAGAACTGCACCGCCAGATAGAAGAGGGACGAATCCGACAGGCTGCGCGGGTCGTAGCCCGTCTGCTCACAGAGCTTGCGCAGCTTGTACTGGAGGGTGTTCTTGTGGATGAAGAGCTGGGCGGCCGCGTCGGAGAGCGATCCGTCCGCCTCGAAATAGACCTCCAGCAGGTGCACCCAGGAGTCGATCTCCTCGGGGGTGAAGCCGCGGAAGATGCGGCGGATGAATTCCGCCTTGGAGGTCTGGGGAATCTCATCCATGAAGAGCTCGAGGTTGATGTCGTCGTAGAACCGGATCGTGCTCCCGCGGGAGGCGCGGCAGGCCCTGAGCGCCTTGTGGGCGCGCAGGTAGGACTGGTGCAGGAGGCTGCCGTCCCGGCTGTCCGCGCCCACGATCACGCGGATGCTGAACTGCCGCCACACCTGCGCCTGGATCTGCTGCGCGAAGAACCGCAGCTTCGCGTCCTCGCAGTCGGGCATGAGGCAGATCATCTGGGAGGCCGTCTTGGCGAAGACGCCGTTCTTCTCCTCCCCGACCATCCGGCGGACCGTCTTGTTCACCCGGTCGATGATCCGCTGGCCCTCGGGGCTGTCGCTGTAGTCCCGCAGGTTTTCGATCTCCGCCACGAGCACCCGGCGGGGCAGCGTGATGTCGATGCCCAGCCGCGCGCCCCGCTGGATGAACGCCTGTCCCTGGCTGATCGCGTCGCCGTAGAGCCATTCGTCGATGAAGCGGGTGCGGATGCGGTCGTCGATCTTCTTCTGCTCCTTGTCGAAATTCTCGATCAGCAGGATCTCCGTCATCTTTTTGATGATCTGCCCGTATTTGACCACCTCGTCCCGCTCGCCGGTGATCCCCACGACCCCCGCGATCTCCCCGTCGAGCAGGATGGGCAGGTTGATCCCCTTCCGGGTCCCCTCGTATTCGTCGTCGCTCTGGATGATCAGCTCGTCGAGATGCTCCCCGATCACCCGCGCGGCGCCCTCGTGGTAGGTATCCATCCGCTCGGGGTCGGTGCTCGCGATGATCGTGCCGTCCGCGTCCATCATGTTGACGTGCTGGCCGATGATGCCGCTGATCTCGTTGACGATCTGCATGGCGTTCCGCTTGGAAATATCCATATGGCAGCCCTCCCTTCCGGTTCCCATTATACCACATGCAAAGCGCGTGTGGTATCATCGCGCATCTGGGTGGAAGCGTCAGAGGCGCCGCGCAAAGCGCATACCGCCGCCCCCTCCGCACATATAATGGTGGGACGGGGAGGGGTTGCCATGCGGCGCGGAAAAATCGTTCTTGCGGGGATTCTGCTAGCGGCGGCCGCGGGGGCGGCGCTGTTTGCCGCGCGTCCCGCCGCGGCGCCCGCTTCGGAGGCGCTGCCCGCCTCCTCCTATATCAAATGGGTCGATTTCAACGTGCCCTCGGCCGCGCTCGACGGGAGCTACCGGGCAGCGGTGACGGCGCATGGGGAGGGGCTTTCCGCGCCGATGCCCGACCTGCTCGCCTGCCTCGCGGCGGGCTACTGGGGCAACTGGAAGTCCTACCGCGCCGCCGACCTCGACCGGCTGATGGACCGGCTGCGCGCCGGGGAGACGCTCGACGGCATCGGCGGGGAATATAAGGACTATCCCTATTATAAGGAGGCCTACGGCGCGGTGCTGGACGGCATGGTCGGGGATTACGCTATCGCGCTGCCCGATGGGGACGGAGAGCCGCGCTGGCAGGTCAAATACGGGCTCAAGGCCTACTGCCCGGTGGCGGAGGGCTTCGGCTTTTCCCACTGCGACGATTTCGGCAACGCCCGTTCCTTCGGCTACCGGCGCAGGCATCTCGGCAACGACCTGATGGGCAACGTCGGCAGCCCCATCGTGGCGGTCGAGTCGGGGGTGGTCGAGGAGCTCGGCTGGAACCAGTATGGGGGCTGGCGGATCGGCATCCGCTCCTTTGATGGCAGGCGCTACTATTATTACGCCCACCTCCGCAAGGGGGGCCCCTACCAGCCGGGGCTCGAAAAGGGGAGCGTCGTGCAGGCGGGCGACGTCATCGGCTATCTCGGCATGACGGGCTACTCCAACACCGAGGACGTCAACGGGATGAAGGTGCCCCACCTGCATTTCGGCATGCAGCTCATCTTCGACGAATCGCAGAAGACCGGCAACGGGGAGATCTGGATCGACGTCTACCAGCTCGTCAATTTCCTCGAGCGCAACCGCAGCACCGTCGACCGGGGCGCCGGCGGATGTTACAGCCGCCGGTATGAATACCTGGACTTTTCCGCCGCGCAGTATCTTACGGACTCGCGCGGAGCATCCTAAAAGAGCGGGGCTGCGCCCCGCTCTTTCTGTTCTGCTGGGGACCGGCGCGCAGCCGCAAAAATGGCTCTTCCCTTTTCTATACTTGTCTGGTATAATATAAGGCGACCAAGGAGGCGGTAGTTATGATGAACGCATTGCATCCCGTCCTGTCGGCCGCTATCGGCACGGGGTTCACATTTTTGATGACGGCGCTGGGCGCGGCGGTCGTCTTCTTCTTCCGCGGGGAGATCAAGGCGTCCTTCCAGCAGGTCTTTCTGGGGTTCGCGGCGGGCGTCATGATCGCGGCGTCCGTCTGGTCTCTGCTCATCCCCGCCATCGACATGGCGGAGGAGCAGGGGATGATCGGCTGGATCCCCGCGGCGGGCGGCTTTGTGCTCGGCGGGCTCTTCCTCATGCTGCTCGACCGCCTGCTCCCCCACCTGCATCCGGGCAGCGACAGCCCCGAGGGCATGCCCTCCTCCCTGCGGCGCACGACGATGCTCGTCTTCGCCGTCACGCTGCACAACATCCCCGAGGGGATGGCCGTCGGGCTCTCCTTCGCGCTGGCCGCCCAGGGCGGCGCGGCGAACACCTTCGCGGCGGCCGTCGCGCTCGCCATCGGCATCGGGCTTCAGAACTTCCCCGAGGGCGCCGCAATCTCCCTCCCCCTCAAGAAGGAGGGGCTCTCCAACACCCGCTCCTTTATTTACGGCGCGCTTTCGGGCATCGTGGAACCGATCGGCGGCATCCTCACCGTGCTGATCGCCGGGTCGGTCTCCCCCGTCATGCCCTGGCTGCTCGCCTTCGCGGCGGGCGCGATGATCTATGTGGTCGTCGAGGAGCTGATCCCCGAGGCGCACCTCGGCGAACACTCCCATGTGGGCACCATCGGCGTCATGTTCGGCTTCCTCGTCATGATGATCCTCGACGTGGCGCTGGGATAACAGAAATATTCCGGGACATCCGCAACAGAAACAGGAGTGAAAACATGCTGGAACTGCAAAATATCACCGTGGATGTGGACGACAGCCGCGGCATCCTCCGGGACGTGAGCCTCAAAATCGACGACGGGAAATTCGTCGTGATCACCGGGCCGAACGGCGGCGGAAAATCCACCCTCGCCCGCGTCGTCGCGGGAATCACCCGGCCTGCGGCGGGGCGCATCCTCCTCGACGGGGAGGACGTCACCGGCCTCGGCATCACCGAGCGCGCCAGGCGCGGCGTCGGCTTCGCCTTCCAGCAGCCGGTGCGCTTCAAGGGGCTGACGGTGCGGGACCTCGTCGAGCTGGCCGCCGGGGGTTCCCTGAGCGAGCAGCAGCTCTGCGGCTACCTCAGCGACGTGGGGCTCTGCGCAATGGACTACATCGACCGCGAGGTGAACGCGAGCCTGTCGGGCGGCGAGATCAAGCGGATCGAGATCGCGTCGGTCATGGCGCGCAAAACGCGGCTCACCATCTTCGACGAGCCGGAGGCGGGCATCGACCTGTGGAGCTTCCAGAACCTCATCGGCGTCTTCCAGAAGCTGCGCCGGGAGACGAGCGGCTCGCTCGTCGTCATCTCCCACCAGGAGCGGATCCTGGAGATCGCGGACGAGCTGGTCGTGCTCGCGAGCGGCGTCGTCACGGCGCACGGCCCGCGGGAGGAGATCCTCCCCGGCCTGCTCAAGGGCGACGGGAGCCGCTGCGCCTTCTGCCCGCAGGAAGGGGGAATCTGCCATGAATAAGATCACCGAAATGCTGCTCGAGATGGTGTCCGAGCTATCCGGCGTGCCGAAGAACGCCGCCTACAACATCCGCGAGGACGGCGGCTGCGCCGGGCGCGCCTCGACCGACAACGTGCGCATCACCTCCAAGACCGACGAACCGGGCATCGACATCAGGGTGCTGCCCGGCACGAAGGGCGAAACCGTCTACATCCCCGCCTGCGTCACCCACACGGGGGTGCGCGACCTCGTCTACAACGACTTCTACATCGGCGACGGTGCGGACGTCACGATCGTGGCGGGCTGCGGTGTGCACAACGAGGGGGAGGAGGAGTCCCAGCACAACGGCGTCCACCGCTTCTTCATCGGCAAGGACGCGCGGGTCCTCTACCTCGAAAAGCACGTCGGCGTCGGCGAGGGGACGGGCAGGCGGATCATCAACCCGCAGACCTGGGTCCGCATCGACGAGGGCGGCTACATGAAGATGGACACCACCCAGATCAAGGGGGTCGACTCGACCAAACGGATCACCCGCGCCGAGCTCATGAAGGACGCCCGGCTGGTCATCCGCGAAAAGCTCATGACCCACGGGGAGCAGACCGCCGAGACCGATTTCTCCGTCGACCTCACGGGGGAGGACTCCGGCTGCGACCTCGTCTCCCGGTCGGTCGCGCGCGGCAGCTCCCACCAGGTGTTCCGCTCGGTCATCAACGGCAATACCCGCTGCACCGGGCATTCCGCCTGCGACGCGATCATCATGGACGAGGGGTCGGTCAGCGCGATCCCCGAGCTGACCGCGGCCAGCGTCGACGCCGCCCTCATCCATGAGGCGGCCATCGGCAAGATTGCGGGCGAGCAGCTCACCAAGCTGATGACGCTGGGCCTCACCGAGCAGGAGGCCGAACAGAAGATCATTGAGGGATTCTTAAAATAAACGAAAAACGGGCGGGCCGCTCACGCGGCCCGCCCGTTTTTATTTGCTATGCCTTCCCGAAGCGGGAACGCGCGAGCCCCGCCAGCCAGAAGCAGGCGAAGACTGCGATGTTCGCGACGACGACCGACGCGCCCGCCGGGGTGGAGAAGGCGAACGACCCCACGATCCCCGCGAAGAAGCAGACGACCGACACGGCCGCGGAGGTGACGACGACCCCCTTGAAGCTGCGGCAGACCCGCATCGAGGTGAGCGCCGGGAAGATGATGAGGGAGGAGATGAGCATCGCGCCCATGATGCGCATGCCCACGACGATGGTGATCGCCGTCAAAAAGGCGATGAGCATGTTGTAGAGCTTCGCATTGGTGCCGGTGGCCTGCGCGAACGCCTCGTCGAAGGTGACGGCGAAGATCTTGTTGTAAAAGCAGACGAAGAGCAGCAGCACGACGGCGGACAGCGCGACGGAGAGCACGACGTCCCCCCCGCTCATCGCGAGGATGCTGCCGAACATATAGCCGTAGACGTCGGTGTTCATGCCGGTGGTCAGCGAGGTGACGATGACGCCGATCGCGAGCGCGCTCGACGCGATGAGCGCGATGGCGGCGTCCCCCTTGATCTTGCTGCTTTCGCTGATGCGCAGCAGCAGAAACGCGGCGATCACGACGACGGGCACCGATACGGCCAGCGGCGCGACGTTCATCGCCATCGCGACCGACAGCGCGCCGAACCCGACGTGGGAGAGGCCGTCGCCGATCATCGAATACCGCTTGAGCACGAGGGAGACCCCGAGCAGGGCGGCACAGAGGGCGACGAGGATGCCCACGATGAGCGCGCGGCTGATAAAGGAATAGGAAAAGAGCTCGCGGAACAGCTCACCCATGCGCGTCACCTCCCAGCAGCCTGCGGCAGACGTCGCTTTGCAGGTATTTTTCCGACGGCCCGTAGAAGAGCACGCCGGTGTCCATATGCAGGATCTTGCCCGCGTAATGCACCGAGCAGTTGATGTCGTGGCTGACCATGACGATCGTCACGCCCTCCCGGTTGAGCTGCCGGATCAGCGCGTAGAGCTCGCTGGTGACGACCGGGTCGAGCCCCGTCACCGGCTCGTCGAGCAGCAGCAGCTTTTCGGTGGCGCAGAGGGCGCGCGCGAGCAGCACCCGCTGCTGCTGCCCCCCCGACAGGTCGCGGTAGGATTTTTTGACCAGCCCGCCGATGCCCAGCTTTTCGATGTTGGCCGACGCGATTCTCCGTTCGGCGGGCGAATAGAAGGGCCACATCCCACGGCGGTTGAGGCAGCCCGAGAGCACGACCTCCCACACCGACGCGGGGAAGTCCCGCTGGACGATCGTCTGCTGGGGCAGGTAGCCGATCATATTCTGTTTGAGCCCGTCGCCGAAGGCGATCTCCCCGGCGCGCGGCTTCAGGAGCCCGAGCAGCCCCTTGAGCAGCGTCGACTTGCCCGAGCCGTTCTCCCCGACAATGCAGACGTAGTCGCCGTCCTCAATGTCGAAGCTGACGTCTTCCACGGCCAGCTGGTTCTCGTAGCCCATCGTCACGTTTTTACAGGATATCAGCGCCATCAGTTCAGCCCCTCCCGCAGGTTTTCAACGTTCTGCTCCATCAGCGAGAGGTAGGTCGCGCCGTTTTGCAGCTCCTCCCTGGAGACGTTGTGGCAGGAGTGGAGCAGCAGCGGCTTCGCGCCCGTCTCCTCCGCGATCGAGCGCGCGACCTTCGGGTCGGTCAGCTCCTCGTAGTAGATGACGGGGACGCCGTCCGTCTCGATCGCGCGGATGATCTGCGCCACCGCGCCCGCGCTCGGCTCGGTCTCGCCCGAGCAGGAGTCGAACGCCGAGATGCAGGTGAGCCCGTACCGCTCGGCGAAGTAGTGCAGCGCGAACCGGCCGCCGAAGACGATCTCCCGGCGCTTTCCCGTCTCCACGACCTCGGAGAACCGTTCGTCGAGCGCGTCGAGCCGTCCCTTATATTCCGCCGCGGCCGTCTGGTACTCCCCGGCGTTCTCCGGGTCGGCCGCGCAGAGCGCCGCCGCGATGTCGTCCACCATGATCTTGGCGTTCTGCGGGTCGGTCCAGATGTGCGGGTCGTACCCGCCGTGGTCGTGGCCGTCCCCGTCATCGTCCTTTTCGAGCGTCACATGCGCCGACAGGTCCACCGCCCGCACGCCCTCCCCGGCGCCGGCGAGGATCTTCTCCGCCCACGGCTCCATATATTCGCCCGTATAGAGGAAGAGGTCGGCCTTCCCGATCATGATGATGTCCGCGGGGGTCGGCTCGTAGGAGTGGCTCTCCACCCCCGGCGGCAGCAGCAGCGTCACGTCGGCGTGCTCCCCCGCGATCTGCCGCGCAAAGTCGTACTGGGGAAAGAGGGTCGCCACGACCTTCACCCGGCCGTCCTCCCCGCCGTCTCCGGCCGGGGCCGCGCAGCCCGCCAGCAGGAGGACCGAGAGGAGGGCGGCGGCTATTCTTTGGATCTTTTTCATTTGGGTTCTCCCTGGTTCTTCGCGGCGCAGTCGGCGCAGAGGCCGTAGAGCACCGTCTTGGTGTTGTCGATCATAAACTGGTGGTGTTCCAGCACATGCTTCGACACCTCGCCGAGATAGTCGCACTCGACGTGGATGAGCCTGCCGCAGCCGGTGCACTTTAAATGAAAGTGCTCATGGCAGTCCTCCCGTCCGGTGAACTGGTAGCAGGCGCCCGCGCCCTCCCCGAGGTAGTAGCGGCGCACCGCGCCCTGCTCGACCAGCCGGTCGAGGGTCCGGTAGACGGTCGTCCGTCCGACAGGGAGCTGCTGGGCGCGCAGATGGGCGGCCACATCCTCCGCGGACAGGTGCCTGTCGCGGTTCTCGGTCAGAAATTGCAGAATCCGCTCCCGCTGGCGCGTCTTATATCCGTCCGGCATCCCTTCGCCCCCCTGTAATTTGAAAATGAATTCCGATTTCATATTTTACCCCACCCCGCCGCGCTTGTCAAGGAAGACCCGCCCACAATGGAATATTGCACCAAATTTACAGCTCCCATACGCCGCAAAGCGGCTGTTTTCGGGCGTTTCGTCAATATCTGGAAAAGGTGGGAAAACGCTCCTTTCCTGTTTAGTTTGGGCAAAAAAATCTCACATTTTTCAATGCTTTCTGTTTGTATTTTACAGTTCATTGTCAAATTAAACAATCAATCGGTGCATTTATCGTCCAAAATGTCATATCTGTGAAGATATTTCATGAAACTGCAAAGAAAATTTGATGGTTTTCGAAGTTACCCCCGTCTATAATGAAAACGGTGGCGTGAGCGTATCGGGAGAATACGTCCATACCGCCGGAAGAAAGAACACAAATGTTTAGGAGGAATTGAATGATGAAAAAAATTCTCGCTCTCGTGTTCGCATCACTCATGATTCTGTCTCTGGCCGCGTGCGGCAGCAAGCCCGCCGCCGAGCCCGCTCCGGTTGAGCCCGCCGCTCCGGCCGAGTCCACTGCTCCCGCCGAAGACGCCGCTCCGTCCGAGGAAGCTCCCGCTGCGGATGCTGCCCCCGCGACCCTGAACGGCGACGGCATCACCGTCGGCGCTTGCATCTACAAATTCGACGATACCTTCATGACCGGCGTCCGCAACAACATGACCGCGCAGGCTGAGTCCCTGGGCGCGACCATCGAGATCGTGGACTCCCAGAACAAGCAGCCGACCCAGAACGAGCAGGTTGACACCTACATCACCAAGGGCGTCAATGCTCTGGCTGTCAACCCGGTCGACCTGACCGCCGCCGGCCCGATCATCGACAAGGCTTCCGCCGCTGGCATCCCGATCGTTCTGCTCAACCGTCAGCCTTCCGAAGAGGACATGGCGAAGTATGACAAGACCTGGTACGTCGGCGCCCGCGCCGAGGAGTCCGGCACGATGTCCGGCCAGATCATTCTCGACTACTTCAAGGCCAATGCAGGCGCCGACAAGAACGGCGACGGCGTGATCCAGTACGTCATGCTCCAGGGCGAGCCCGGACATCAGGACGCGGTTCTCCGCTCCGAGTACTGCATCAAGGCCATCGAGGACGACGGCACCTTCAAGACCGAGGCGCTCGGCCAGGATACCGCCATGTGGGATAAGGTCAAGGCGACCGACCTCATGAAGAGCTTCATCGCTTCCCAGGGTCTTGACAAGATCGAGGCTGTCTTCGCGAACAACGACGACATGGCGCTCGGCGCGATCGAAGCCCTGAAGGCTGAAGGCTACAACACTGGCGACGCTTCCAAGTACATCCCGGTCGTCGGCGTTGACGCGACCGCTCCGGCTCTGGAGTCCATGAGCAAGGGTGAGCTGCTCGGCACCGTCCTGAACGACGCTGAGAACCAGGGCATCGCGACCGTCAACGTGGCCGTCGCGGCTGCGCAGGGTCTCGAGATCACCAAGGATACCGTTGGCTACGACGTCACCGATGGCAAGTACATCTGGGTCCCGTATGTCAAGGTCACTGCCGACAACTATCAGGACTTCATGTAATCTGAATCACTCAGATGCATTTAGTTTGATAAACGGGCATTCCTAGGCACCTTTAGGCGGGGAACGCGAAAGCAAGCGCTTTCCGCGTTCCCCGCCGAATTTTATGTCCGCGGACCGGTCGCCGGGCTGCCGTGCGCTGTTTCCCGCAGCACGGCAAACGCGGGCATCTTATTTCAGGAAAGAAGGAGGACGACTGTATGGGCGAATACGTGCTGGAAATGAACAAGATCACCAAGGTTTTTCCCGGCGTCACCGCCTTGGACGGCGTTACACTAAAAGTCCGTCCGGGCACCGTGCACGCTCTGATGGGTGAGAACGGCGCCGGCAAATCCACCCTGATGAAATGTCTTTTCGGCATCTATCACGAAGATGGCGGCGAGATCATTCTCGACGGGAAAAAGGAAGTCATCAACACTTCCAAGCAGGCGCTTGATCTGGGCGTTTCCATGATCCACCAGGAGCTCCACCCGATCCGGTTCCGGCCGGTCATGGAGAACATCTGGCTGGGCAGGTTCCCCATGAGGGGCATCGCCGTGGACCGCAAGAAAATGATCCAGATGACCAAGGACCTGTTCAAAAAGGTCGATCTGGACATCGACCCCGAAATCCGCGCCGGCGAGCTCTCCGCATCCACCCTGCAGCTGGTGGAGATCGCAAGGGCCGTCAGCTACAACTCGAAGATCATTATCATGGATGAGCCGACTTCGTCGCTGACCGATAATGAGACCGAGCACCTCTTCAAGATCATCAACCAGCTCCGCGACGAAGGACGTTCCATCATCTACATCTCGCACAAGATGGAAGAGATCCTGCGCATCGCGGACGAGGTCACCATCATGCGCGATGGACAGTATGTCGGCACCTGGCCCGCCGCCGAGCTGACCACCGACCTGATCATCAGCCGCATGGTCGGCCGCGACATGACCAACCGCTTCCCGCCCAAGGACTACGAGCCCTTCCCGCGCGAGACGGTGCTCCGTGTCAAGGACCTCTGCTCCCCACTTCCCAAATCATTCCAGGACGTCAGCTTCCACCTGCACCGCGGCGAGATTCTCGGCATCGGCGGACTGGTCGGCGCGCAGCGCACCGAGCTGGTCGAAGCGATCTTTGGTTTGCGGGAGATCGCTTCCGGTATCATCGAGAAGAACGGCAAGGCCTTCCACGTCAAGAACGTGCGTGACGCCAAAGCCGCCAAAATCGCCCTGCTGACCGAGGAACGGCGCGCGACCGGCGTGTTCGGTTCCCTTTCGGTGCTCGACAACACCGTTATTGCAAGCCAGCAGAAATACGCCAGACACGGCGTGCTTCAGGAGAAGAAACGCTACCAGGCCGCGTCGGAAGCCGACAAGCAGCTCAACGTCAAGACCCCGACCCTTGAGACCGCCATGCAGAACCTTTCGGGCGGCAACCAGCAGAAGGTGCTGATCGCCCGCTGGCTGCTCACCGACCCCGACATCCTGATTCTTGACGAGCCGACGCGCGGCATCGACGTCGGCGCCAAATATGAGATCTACACCATTATGCTCGACCTCGTCAAGGCGGGCAAGAGCATCATCATGATCTCCTCCGAGATGCCCGAGCTGCTCGGCATGGCCGACCGCGTCATGGTCATGTGCGAGGGCAGGGTTACCGGCTTCCTCGAGAAGGACCAGTTCGACCAGGTCGAGGTTATGCGCCTGGCAACCCAGTTTATGAAATGATTTAGGAAAGTGAGGTACTAGGAATGCAAGGAAAGATCGTCCCCCGCGCGAAATTCTCCCTTGGCTTCATCATTGGCGGCGGCGTTTTGATCGTCCTCGGTTTGCTCCTGCAATTCGCCGTTGACCTGTCCAAGGTGATTTTTGACCTGCCGGTCATCATGATCGGCCTCGGCATCATCGTCGCCATCTACGGCGGCATCCAGTATTCCCGGCGCGCCACCCTCGGCGACGTCACGTTCTCCAAAAAAGCGGCGAAAGCCTTCCTGACCAACTACGCGATCATCCTCGCGCTGCTCGTGCTCGTTGTGATCATCTGCATCAAGGAGCGCCGGTTCATGCAGGTCCGCGTTATCCTCGATATCCTGTCGATCTCCTCCACGAGGCTGATCATCGCGCTGGGTATCTGCTTCACCCTGCTGATCGCGGGCACCGACCTCTCCGCCGGCCGTATGGTCGGTCTGGCGGCGGTCATCTCCTGCTCGATGCTCCAGACGGCTACATATGCCAACCGCTTCTACCCCGACCTGCCGCAGGTCCCGATCATCCTGCCGATCCTGCTCGCGATCATCGCCTGCATGTTCTTCGGCACCCTGAACGGTTTCCTCGTCGCGAAATACGACATGCACCCGTTCATCGCAACGCTGGCCGTCCAGGTTATCGTCTACGGCGCGACTTCCCTCTACTTCGATCTGCCTCCCAACAACTCGCAGCCTCTGGGCGGCATCCGCTCCGACTTCTCCGCCCTCGGTCTCACCAAGCTCGGTGAAATCAGGAACGCGGCCGGACAGGTCGTCTTCCCCGGCATCTCGATCCTCGTCCCGATCGCCCTCGTCGTGCTGGTGATCATCTGGTTCGTGCTCAACAAGACGGTCTTCGGCAAGAATGTCTACGCCATCGGCGGCAACCGTGAAGCGGCGGTCGTTTCGGGCGTCAACGTCTTCAAGACCATCATGGGCATCTTCATCCTCGCCTCCGCCCTCTACGGCGTCGGCGGCGTCCTGGAGGCCGCCCGTACCGCGGGCGCCACCAACAACTACGGCAACGGCTATGAGCTCGACGCGATCGCCGCCTGCGTCGTCGGCGGCGTCTCGCTGAACGGCGGCATCGGTAAGGTCGGCGGCATCGTCTCCGGTGTTCTGATCTTCTCGGTCATCCAGTACGGCCTGCAGTTTATCAACATCTCCCCGATGTGGCAGCAGGTCATCAAGGGCATCATCATCGCCGTCGCGGTCGCGATCGACATGGGCAAATATCGCAAGAAATAATCCTAACCGTTTGGTTTCCCAAAAAAAGGGCCGGCTTTTGAAGTCGGCCCTTTCTTTTTTTGGAAGAAAATGATATAATGCTAGTGATTATCAGGGGAACAATACTGTGTATCCTGCACAGAACCCCTTCCGGCGCGCACGACGCGCCCTGTTTTCCCACTGCAGCGGGGGCCGGCGCGAAGGGCCGCCCGCCTGAAAAGCCCTCCCGCCGGGGAGGTTTTGCGGCCGCGGGCGGGGACCCGCCGGCCGGAAGGAGGATTCCATGTCCCTGTACCGCGTTATGCTTGTCGACGACGAGGAGGAGATCCGCGACGGGATCCGGCGCAAGATCGACTGGAAGGGCAACGGGTTCGAGCTGGTCGCCTCGGCCGAAAACGGCCAGGAGGCGCTCGAGCTGGCCGAGCAGCTCCACCCCGACGTCGTGATGACCGACATCAAGATGCCCTTCATGGACGGGCTCACCCTCGGGAAGCGGCTGTGCGAGCTGATGCCCGACACCAAGCTCGTGATTTTCTCCGGCTTCGACGACTTCGAGTACGCCCAGAAGGCGATCCAGATGGGCGCCGCCGAGTACATCCTAAAACCGATCAACGCCGCCGAACTGACGGCGGTTTTGCAGCGTCTGAAAAGCCAGCTCGACGCGGAGTTCGCCGAAAAGCGCAACATCGCGCTGCTGCGCCAGCGCTACCAGAGCAGCCTGCCGCTGCTGCGTGAGCAGTTCTACGCCCGCCTGCTCGACGGGCGGATTACCGAGCGCCGCGCCGGCGAACAGGCGGAGCAGTACGGCATCGACCTGTCGGGGCGGTACTGGGCGGTCGTGCTCACCCATTTCGACAGCGACACGCCGGAGGACGCGCCCATCCGCCAGAGCGAGCTGCTTCCCCTCTCGGTGCGGCAGATCATCGACGAGAACCTCGGGCGGCGGTGCTGCTTCAAGAGCACCCTCTACAACGACTCGGTCGCGGTCATCGCCAGCTTCGACGAGCGCGGACAGGTGCTCGCCCTCATCGACGGCATGAACCAGGTCTGCAAGCTGGCCAAGCGGTTCCTGCGCCTGACGCTGACCGCGGGGGTCGGGAGCCTGTGCGAGTCGCTCGCCGACCTGCATTTTTCGGCCGAGGGCGCGCGCAGCGCGCTCGACTACCGGGTGCTGATGGGCTCGGGGCGTGCGATCTACATCGACGACGTCGAGCCCGACCCCACCGCGCAGCTCCCCTTCGACGAGCAGGACAAGCGCGACCTGCTCGCCGCCATCAAGCTGGGGACCCCGGAGAATATCCGTCACGCCGTCGACCGCTGTGTCGGGCGGTTCAAGGAGGCGCGCCTGCCGATCGGGCAGTACCAGCTCTGCCTCATGGAGATGATGGCCGAGCTGCTCAAGGTCATCCGCACCTACCAGCTCGACGCCTCCAAGGTGTTCGGGCGGGATTTCGACAACGGCTTCGCCCTCACGAGCTTCGATTCCCTCGACGAGCTGGGCCGCCGCCTGACCGAGATGTGCCTGACGATCTCCACAATGATCCGCCGGGAGCGCACCAACTCCTCCAAGGAGATCGCCGAGAGCGCCAAGCAGTTCATATCGGAAAACTACCAGAGCCCCGACATCTCGGTCGAGATGCTCTGCGACCATTTGCACGTCTCCCCCGCCTACTTCTCCACCCTCTTTAAAAAGGAGACGGGCATGAGCTTTGTGGCCTACCTCACGCAGGTGCGCATGGACGAGGCGGTCAAGCTCCTTTCGACCACCGAGGACAAGACCTACGAGATCTCGCTGAAGGTCGGCTACACCGAGCCGAACTATTTCAGCTACGTCTTTAAAAAGCAGTTCGGCATGTCGCCGACCAAATACCGCAGCAGCCAGGGGGCCGCACATGATTGACGCCATTCGGGAGTGGTTCCGGCGCGTCACCAAGTCCTACCAGAAGCGCAGCATCCAGTACATGATCTCGATCTCCTTTACGATCGTGGCGATGGTGGGGATGATCTTCCTGGGGCTGACCCTCTACCTGCGCTTCGCCACCTCGACCGAGCAGATGGTCAAGGAGGACAACCGGCGCGTCATCGAGCAGGTCAACATGAACCTCGACACCTACCTGCGCAATATGATGCGCGTCTCGGACGCGATGTATTACCGCGTCATCAAGAACGTCGACCTCGCGGACGAGACGATCGACGCGCAGATGAACCTGCTCTATGAGACCAACCGCGACCTGCTCGTCAGCATCGTGGTGGTGGACGACGAGGGCGGGCTCGTGGCTGCGTCCCCGCTCTCGATCCTGAAAAAGACGGTCCAGCCCAACGGGCAGGACTGGTTCGTGCGCGCGATGGGCAAGATCGAAAACCTGCACTTCTCCGCCCCGCATGTGCAGAACCTCTTCGAGGACCCCGACTACCGCTACCGGTGGGTGGTCTCCCTCTCCCGCGCCGTCGAGCTGACGAGCAGCGGAAACGTCCGCCACGGCGTGCTGCTCGTCGACATGAACTTTTCGGGCATCGAGCAGCTCTTCAAAAACGTCCGCCTCGGCGGCAGCGGCTACGTCTACCTCATCGACAGCGAGGGGGAGATCATCTACCACCCCCGTCAGCAGCTGCTCTACTCCAACCTGCTCGAGGAAAACAACCACGCCGCCGTCCACTACGAGGACGGCAACCACGTGGAAACCTTCAACGGCCGGGAACGGGTGGTCACCGTCAAGACGGTCGGCTACACCGGCTGGAAGATCGTCGGCGTGACCCCGATGGCCGACATCACCGCCGACTACTACCACATCCGAACCTTCGCGGTCTTCATCATCTTCTTTACGATGTTTCTGATGGTGTTCGCGAACCTCTTCGTCTCGTCGCGCATCGCCAACCCGATCAAGGCGCTGGAAAACTCGGTCAAGGAGCTGGAAAAGAACAACCTCGACGTCAACATCGCCGTCGGCGGCTCCTACGAGATCCAGCACCTCGGCAAGACGATTCGCCGGATGGTGGGCCAGATGCGCCAGCTGATGGAGGACATCGTCGTCGAGCAGGAGGCCAAGCGCAAGAGCGAGTTCGACGCGCTCCAGAGCCAGATCAATCCCCACTTCCTCTACAATACCCTCGATTCGATCGTCTGGATGATCGAGAACGAGCGGTACGAGGAGGCGGTCACGATGGTCACCGCGCTCGCGCGGCTCTTCCGCATCAGCCTGTCCAAGGGCAAAACGGTCATTCCGGTGAACGACGAGCTCGAGCACGCGCGCAACTACCTGACCATCCAGAAGATGCGCTACAAGAACAAATTCGCCGTCTCGATCGACGCCGCGCCCGAGACGCTGCGCCTCGAGACGATCAAGCTGATCGTCCAGCCGCTGTTGGAAAACGCCATCTACCACGGCATGGAGTTCATGGACGGGGACGGCGAGATCCGGGTCCGCTCCTACGTCGGGGAGGACGGCGACCTCTACATCGACGTCGAGGACAACGGCAGCGGCATCCCCGAGGAGGTCTGCGGGACCCTTCTGACCGACGAGACGCGGGTGCGCTCCAAGGGGTCTGGCATCGGGCTGCGCAACGTCAACCAGCGCATCCAGCTGCGCTACGGGGAGGGCTACGGCCTGACCATCCTCAGCGAGCCGGACGTGGGCACCACCGTGCGCATCCACCTGCCCCGCCACAGCTACGACGAGGCTGTGAAAGGAGGGGATGTGAAATGACGCAGCGAAAGATCCTCGTGTTTGTGCTGCTCCTGTCCGCGTTCGCGATCTCCTTCGCGATCCTCACCTTCGACGTGCTCGGGGAGGAGAAGGTCCCCGAGGTCTACGACGTCTCCCTCATCGTGCGGGGCAAGACGGGCGAGCAGTGGGAGAGCATCAAGCAGGGGGCCGACCAGGCCGCCAGCGAGATGAACGTCGACCTGAGCTTCATCACCCTGTCGGAGGAGAACAACCTCCCCGAGCAGATCTCCCTGATCCAGCGCGAATACGACAGCGGCGTGGACGCGATCGTCCTCGCCGCCGCCGACAGCAACGGCCTGGTCAGCACGGTCGAGCAGGTCTCCGAGAACATTCCGGTGGTCTGCATCGAATCGACCGTCAACAGCGCCGCGGTCAAGTCCTATATCTCGGCGGACAACTACGCCATGGGTGTCCAGCTCGGCCAGGAGATCGTGCGCAGCGGCAACGCCCGCAAGCGGCTGGCCGTCGTGGAATCGAGCGCGCAGTGCAGCAACGTGCAGCAGCGGCGCGCCGGGCTCATGAGCGTGCTCGGCGAGATCGGCGGCGAGGTAATCAGCTGGACGCTCCCCGACGATTCGTCGGAGGCCGCCCGGACGCTGGCCCAGGAGCTGCGGCCCAAGTCGGTCGACGTGGTGGTCACCCTCGACGTCACCGCGCTCGAGGCGGCCGCGCAGGCGGTCATCGACGAGCAGGCCGATTACCTCACCCTCTTCGGCATCGGCTCGACCGGCAAGGTCGCTTCCTATATCGAGCAGGACATTGTCAACGCCACGATCGTGCAGAACGATTTCGGCATCGGATACCTGGGGGTCAAGGCGGCCGTCGATTCCCTCAAGAAGCGGCCGGTCGCGCCGGCCACCGTCGTCGAGCACCGCATGATCAACTGGAAAAACATGTACGACCCGGAAAACCAGCGGCTGCTCTTCCCGTTTATCCGCTGAACCGGCGCCCCGGCGGGGACCCGCAAGAAGGAGGTTTTCGCATGAACACGCTCTGGAAAAGGACGGCGCTCCTGTTGTCCGCCGCGCTCTGCCTGACGCTTTTTTCCGGCGGATGCAGCGATTCGGACGACAGCCAGAACCCCGACCTGCGGCAGATCAAGATCGGCATGACCGTCTACCGGCAGGACGACACCTTTATCTCCACCCTCAGCGGGTATTTCCTCGAGACCGCAAAGGCCCGCGAGTCCCGGGACAAGGTTAAGATCTCCGTCAATGTGATGGACGGCAAGGGCAACCAGGGCATCCAGAACGACCAGGTGGACAAGTTCCTCTCGCAGGGCTACGACGTCATCTGCGTCAACGAGGTCGACCGCACGGCCGCCTCCGTCATTATCGACAAGGCCAAGTCCGCGAACATCCCCATCGTCTTTTTCAACCGCGAGCCGGTCGAGGAGGATATGCAGCGGTGGGACCGCGCCTACTATGTCGGCGCCATCGCCAGCGAATCGGGGGTCCTGCAGGGACGGATCGTCTCCAACCTCTTCAACCAGAACCCCGAGCTGGTCGACCGTAACGGGGACGGCAAGATCCAATACGTCATGCTTGAGGGGGAGCCCGGCCACCAGGACGCCGCCATCCGCACCGAATATTCGATCAAGACGGTGACGGGCGCGGGCATCAGCGTGGAGAAGCTCGCCAACGACACCGCCAACTGGCAGCGCGCGCAGGCCTCCGCCAAGATGGGGCAGTGGCTGAAGGACGAGGAGATCGGCCCCCGTATCGAGGTGGTCTTCAGCAACAACGACGATATGGCGCTCGGCGCGATCGACGCCTACCGCGCGGCGGGCATCGAAGACCTGCCGGTGATCGTCGGCATCGACGCAACGCCCCCCGCCCGCGAAGCGATCAAGGAGGGGACGCTGACCGGAACCGTGCTCAACGACGCCAAGGGACAGGCCGAGGCGATCTTCGAGCTCGCCTACGCGCTTTCCACCGGGCGGGACGTCAAGGAGGCGGTCCCCCGGCTGGAGGGGCAGTATGTCTGGCTTCCCCACCGCACGATCACGATCGGGAACGTCATGCAGGAGTTCGACGACTGAGTGCAAAAAAGGGCTTGCCTTTCCCCGGACGATGTGCTATAATATCACTTGTCTCGGGAGCATAGCTCAGCTGGTTAGAGTGCCTGCATCACACGCAGGAAGTCCAGGGTTCGAGTCCCCGTGTTCCCACCAGATCAAACCGGCCGGTCTTCTGACCGGCCGGTTTTGTTTTGCCGAAAATTTGCCGCACCGGTGAAAAAAGCCTTGCGCGAGGGTTCCGCGCAAGGCTTTTTTCATGCGCCGCGCCGGCGGCAGAGGAGGGCGTACAGCCCGGTCCCGGCCAGCGCGGGAAGCACGAAGAGGCAGAAGAGGGCGAGCGCGCTCCGGATACCGAACCGCGCCTGGAAGAAGGAGAACATGCCCGGGACGCAGACGGCGGCGATCCCCCCAAGGCCGCTGTAGATCGCGACCGCCCCGCCCATCAGCCTCGGCGTCATCCCGTCCATGTTCATCAGGGCGGTCACCGAGACCGTCCCCCAGCCGTTGAAGCAGAACCCCAGCAGCAAGATGCCGCCGTAGATTCCCGCGTGGGACGGAAAGAGCGCGGTCCCCGCGGCACCCGCCAGCACCAGAAGCTCCAGCGCAAGCAGCGGGATGTGGACGGCGCGCAGCCGCGTGAAGAGGGGACCGCACAGCAGGCATCCGGCCAGCCCCGCCACGGAGATCATGCCGGTCGCCGTCCCGGCGGCCTGCAGGGAGAACCCGCTCGCCTCGGCGAGAAAGGAGGGCAGATAGGAGGAGTAGCCCGTGTACAGGATCGTCAGTCCGCCCATCGCGGCTGCCATGCACCACACCTTCGGGAGGCGCGCCGCCTGCGCAAGGCTGGCGGGCGCCCTGGACGGCGCGCCGGCCGCGGCCGGCGCGTGGGCGGCGTCGAACAGAATGAAGATGCCCATCCAAGCCGCGGACACGAGCGACCAGAAGAGCAGCGTCCCGCGCCAGGAGTGGAAAAAGCGGTAGAGGGGCACGGTGACCGCGTAGGCGGCCGCGATGCTCAGCGCGTTTACGGCGGCGTTGATCGTGTTGATCAGCCCGCGCCGGGCGGGCGGGAACCGCTCCGTGACCAGGACGCCCTGCGCCCCGCTGCCCAGCCCGTAACCGATCCCGCTGAACGCGCGCCCCACGAGGACGAGCGGGTAGCTTCTGCAAAAGAAGGCAAAAAGGCCGTCGAGCGCGAGGCAGCCGATCGCGATCGCCATCGCGCGGCTGGCGCCCAGCCGGTCGATGACCCTGCTCCCGACGAAGAGGGAGATCCCCATCAGGACGGTGACAATAAAGAGCAGCTGCCCGCCCTGCCGGTACCCGATGCGCATATCGTCCATGATGACGGTCATCAGGGGGGACGGCGTGAGCCAGAGCTGGTTTCGCAAAAAGCTGGCGCCCGCGAGGAGCAGCAGCAGGCGGGCCTCCCTCCCCGTGAGGAGCCCGGCGCGGAGCTTATCCAATGGCGTTTCCCCCTTCTCACAAAATGGAGGCGGGCGGTCTCCCGCCCGCCTCCATCTCCTGCGGCGGTAAATTAAAGCAACTCCTTCATTGCCTGGTAGAGCCCGTCGGCGTCCATGCCGTTGCGGGCGTAGAGGAACTCCGGCGTCGCGATCGGGACGAACTCGTCCGGACATCCGCGGATGGCCAGCTTGCAGGTGATTCCCGCCTCGGCGATCGTGGAACCGACCAGCTGTCCCAGTCCCCCGTTGATGTTGTGGTCCTGCGCGGCGACCACGCGCCCCGTCTTCGCGGCGGCGATGACCGCGTCGCGGTCGAGGGGCTTAACGGTGTGCATATCCACCACCCGGATCTCCCTGCCGAGCTCCTCACGGATCCGTTTCGCCGCTTCCATGGCGAAGTGGACCATGATGCCGGTGCAGACGAACGCCCCGTCGTTCCCCTCGCGGGGGATCAGAGCCTTGCCGATCTCATATTTGACGTCCTCCGCGTACAGGGAGGTGGTGGCCTCGCGGCCCAGCCGGATATAGACCGGCGCGTTCAGCTCCATGGCCGCCTCAAGCACCTTTACCATCTGCGCCGGGTCGCCCGGTTCGATGACGGTCATGTTGTTGCAGGCCACCATCAGCGCCGAATCCTCCAGGCCGCAGTGGGTGCAGCCGGAAGCGCCGTTGGAATACCCGGCGCCGTTGCCGATGATGATGACCGGCAGCTTGGTGTAGCAGATGTCGGTGCGGACCTGCTCGTAGCAGCGCATCGAGGCGAAGGGCGCGAAGGCGAAGGTCAGCGGCTTGAAGCCCTCATGGGCGAGCCCGGCGGCGGTGCTCATCAGGCACTGCTCCGCGATCCCCACGTTGTAGCAGCGGTCGGGGAACGCCTCCTTGAACGCCTGAATGCGGGAGGAGGTGTCCACATCCGCCGTCATGACGAGCATGTTGTCGTACTTTTTGCCCAGCTCCGCCAGGCATTTTCCGACGGCGTCCCGCAGGCTGGTCATTACTTCCATATTCAGCGTCATTCCGCTCATACGGCCGCACCCCATTTCTCTTGATAAGCGGCGGTCAGCTCCGCCTTCGCCTTTTCCCAGTCCTCCGTATTGACGCCGCCCGCGTGCCAGGAGGCGTTGTTCTCCATAAAGCTCACGCCGTGTCCCTTGGCGGTCTTGCCGATGACGATGGTCGGCGTGTCGCTGGACACGTCGGGGAGGCGGTCGATCGTGTCGATGATCGCGTCCATGTCGTGGCCGTCGATCTCCACCACATTCCAGCCGAACGCCCGCCATTTGCCGGCAAAGGGCTCGAGCGCCATGTATTCCTCGGTGGGGCCGTCAAAGGAGAAGCCGTTGCGGTCGGCGAACACGACCAGGTTCCCCAGCTGGTACTGGTGGGCGAACATCGCGCCCTCCCAGATGGAACCCTCCCCGCACTCGCCGTCCCCGATGACGCAGTAGGCCCTGCTCTGGGAGCCCTTGCGCCTGAGGGCCGCCGCCATGCCCGCGGCCACGGGCATCCCATGCCCGAGCGAGCCGGTGGAAACGTCGACATAGGGGTTCGCCAGGTTGCAGGAGTGCATGCCGAACCGCCCGAAGTCGGTGGCGTATTCCTTGTAGATGTCCTGGACGTCGTAGCAGCCGATGGCCGCCTGGCTGAAGGATGTGACGGCCGCCGCGTGCCCCTTGGAGAGGACGAAACGGTCCCGCCCGTCCCAGTGGGGGTTCTCCACGTCGTAGCGGATGGCATACTGCCAGAGCGCGGTCATCATATCGCAGACCGACAGGTCGCCGCCAATGTGGATCATCGTCTGGTGGCACAGGTCCAGCAGACGCAGCTTGGTATCCAGAGAGGCCTTTTCCAGCCTCCGGACCAGTGATTTCTCAGCCATAAAAGATTTTACCTCCTAACATGATCCGGCCGCTTCAGGCCGGTTTTCCGCTTTGTCCTGGCCGGTCCACCGGCGCAGGACGGCGGCCTGCCGTTCGTCCGGATGAAAGGCCGCGCAGTAGAGGGTCCCCTCCTGCCGGTAATAGAGCCGGCAGGCGCTCCGGGAGGGAAGGACCGTGAGGCGGTAGGAAGCCGAGGGCTTCCCATACGCCGCGCAGCGCTCATCCGGCGCGGCCAGATAAAGCATTTCACCGCGTAGGACCCGCTCGTAAATCCGCGACTTTTTGCCGCAGAGCCGCTCAAAGGTGAGCGACTCCGCGGGGTAGCCGCTCCCGCCCCGCTCGGCCACCGTATAGCGGAAGAGACGGAAATAGCAGTGGTGGCTGAGCAGGAACGCGGCGGCCAGAAAGACCGCCAGCAGCGCCTGCGCCGCAAAGAGGGCCGCCTCCGGAAGGCCGGTTTTCAGGAGAAAGCCGCGCAGCCCGAACGCCAGGACGAGCGGGAAAAAGGTGACGAACAGGTCGGTGTTCTTGGAGCGTTCAAAGCGCTGCACGTCGGATTGATACATTGGAAATCCTCCTTTTCCTCCGGCCGGACGGGGTCACTTCCCGGCGGCGGCTTTGCGTTCGGCCTCCCAGACCGGGCGCTGTTCGTTGAGGGTGGCGACCAGCTTGTCGAAGTTCGCGTAGTCCAGTTTGTACCAGATCAGCGAGACAAGGGCGATGATGCAGAAGATGGTCGGCAGGATCCACTTCATCAGGTCGAGCGCGAGAATGACGTTGGAGGGCTGGTCCGCCGCGTTCGGCACATAGCCCACCAGATCCAGGATCCACACGGTCCCCGCGGTGCCGATCGTGATGCCCACCTTGTTCCAGAAGGAGGAGAGGGTGTTGAGGAAACCGTCCATCCGCTCTCCCTTGGTGATGAGCTCGGAGTATTCGATCGTATCCGGGACCATGCCGTAGATGAGCGACATGTTGGCGCCCGCGAAGTACTGCACGACAATTCCGAGGAAATACATCACCCCGATGTTGACCGTGTTGCGGAACAGGAAGAACTGCAGGGTGAAGAAGACCGCCTGCGCGACGTAGGTGATGCCAATGGCCTTGCCCTTGTTCCGGAGCTTGTTGCTCCAGAACTGGGAGGTGAAGCAGCCGAGCATCGAGGGCACCAGCGTGATCAGGGAGTAGGTGGCCAGCGGGTTGGTGTCGCCCACCACGTACTTGAACCAGTAGGTGTTGATCGCGCCCACGCCGTAGAGGGAGAAGCCCTGCGCGAGGAACATGATGCAGACCATCATGAAGGGGACGTTTTTAAAGGAGAGCCGCAGCTGCTTGAAGATGGACATCTTGACGCCCGTGTTGGAGGGCGGGATGACCTCCTTCTGCACCTTCGCGCCGAAGATCTGCATGGGGATGCAGAAGACGGCAAAGATGACGGCCAGGTAGAAGTAGCCCATGCCGGGGTTTTTGCTGGAGAGGACGGGCTCCGCGCGCACGACCAGCTGGGTCATCGCCGTGGAGCCTATGTAGGCAAAGAGCAGCCGGTAGGAGGCCAGCGACCCGCGCTCCGCCGGGTCCTGCGTGACGACCGCGTTGAGGGAGCCGTAGGTCAGGTTGACCATCGTGTAGAAGAGCACCACCAGCGCGTAAAGGGCGCAGACGTAGACCATCTTGGTCGGGAGCGCCCAATCGGGGTGCGGCCAGAAGAGCAGCGCCGTCGTGATGAAGAGCGGCGCGGTGCCGAAAAAGATCCACGGCCGGTAGCGGCCCCAGCGGGTGCGGGTGCGGTCGGCCAGATAGCCGACGATGGGGTCGTTGATCGCGTCCCAGAAGCGGCACACCAGGAACATGATGGACACATAGCTCGCGGGGATCAGGAAGGTGTCCGTCAGATAGATCGCCAAAAAGGAGCTGATGTAGGACCAGCTGAAGTTGTTGGCCGTGTCGATCGAGCCGAACGCGCATTTTTTCCAGACTGGGAGCTTGACGTAATATTGTTTGTTGTCCATACTTCGCCTCTTTCCTCCTTAACACACACTTGTCACTAGTCGAACTTGATCAGGGATTTGATGGTCCGCCCGTCCATCTGGGCCTCGAACGCCTGCTCGAAATCCTCCGCCTCGAAGACGCATCCGTCCACCAGGATGGGATCCAGCTCCAGCACGTTGGCCAGCGCCACGCTGCGCGGGAAGGCGTAGGGGGACTGGAACACGCCGCCCACGATCTGGATCTCCTTGAAGAACGCCTGGAAGAGGTTCAGCTTGTAATCGTAGTCGCTGCGGTAAAGCGCGGCGAAGAATTCCAGGGTGCCGCCCTTGCCCACCAGCTCCTCGATGCCGTCGCACGCCCGCCAGCTTCCGGACGCCTCGATGACCACGTCGAATCCGCGTCCGTCGGTGATCTTCAGCGCCTCCTCCTTGCGGTCCTGGCCCACCGGGTCGATCACATATTCCGCGCCCAGCTTTTTGGCCATCTCGCGCTTCATGGCGATCGGCTCGATCACCGTCAGCTTGGTGGCGCCGGAGCGTTTGGCCAGCTGGGTCATCAGCATCCCCATGGTGCCGCCGCCCGAGATCGCCACGGTCGAGCCCACCTTGATGCGCGCCAGGTCGATGCCGTGCAGGCAGACCGAGATCGGCTCGATGAGGGCGCCGCGCTTGAGGTCGCAGCCGCCGACCAGCTTGTGGACCGCCTGCTCCCGCACGACAAGATAATCGGACATGGCGGCGGAGGAGCCGGTCATATTCTCGCAGAACTGCTCCTGCCCGTTGCGGCAGTAATAGCAGCTCCCGCAGTGCTCGTTGTAGTAATAGGTCACCTGGTCGCCCACCTTGAGCCCCTTGGCGGTCGCTGCCGGCCCGAGCTCGGTGATGACGCCGGAGGCCTCGTGCCCGATGGGCGTTCCGTTTTCCTTATCGAACAGGAAGTCCAGTTCAGCGCGTTTGAAATGCAGGTCGGAACCGCAGACGCCGCAGTAGGCCACTTTGATTTTAACGTCGTCCGGCCGGGTGATCTGGGGCTCGGGAATGTCGAGCATCTTCAGGGTTCCGTTTCCGAAATAACGAATACTGCGCATAATGCACTCCTCTTTTCTACAATTGATGTGGTGGATGGCTTTTCTAAATCATATTATAATATCAACAAAAAATAGGCGCATTGTGTTTTCCATTTTGGTCGAATTTGTTGTGCAATTTTATGCGGGCGCGCGGTCCGCCGGGGGAAGCCGGTATCCGATTTGGAAAAAGGTTCAATTTTTTTACTTCAAATGGACAGTATCCTTTTGCAGGGTGGCCCGCGGCACGGTCAATATTTTGCGGCGGTCAGAAGACCGGCGGGAAAAAGTCCGCATATTCTACCACTTTCGGGGAATCGCCCAAAAAGGGGAAAAAACATTTGCTTTCGCGCGGAAAGTAGGATATATATTTAATATAACCTTCTGCGCGGGCGCGTGAAAAAGGTTGTTTTTTTGCATCCACAACGGAGAGGGGGCGGCGGAGATCCATACCGTGCTGATGATTTCGACCCAGTATTCCCAAATCCAGTACCTCAGAGGGATCCTCCAGAAATATCCCGACAAGTTCCAGCTCGGCGGGACCGCCGACAACAGCGTCCTCGGCATGAGCCTGATTGAATCGACCCAGCCCGACCTGGTCATCATGCCCGCCTACATGAACTTCTGGAACGCGGAGGACCTCATCAACTACCTGCTCCCCCGCGGCATCTGCCCGACCTTCCTGCTTCTGAACGACGAGCCCGGGCTCTCCCTCGGCGCGCCCGTGAACTCCCGGGTGGCGGCCGTCTTCCCGACCGAGCTCCCGCCGGAGGAGGACCTTTTGCAGGCGCTCTGCGCCGCCGCCGAGCAGCACGGACGGAAGAAGCGGGAGCCGCCGGCGCGCGAGCAGCACGACCAGGCGGTGCAGCACAGCCTGGAGGTCATGGAGCTGCTGATGGGCCTGATCCCGCTGCGCACCGGCGAGGCGCAGGTGGAGTTCGGCCGCCTGCGCGTGGGGCGCAGCGACTGCTGGCAGCTTCTGGGAAGCCCGAAGCCGCGCAACGACGAGCCCTTCAATTTTTTCAGCCAGATCGACAGCCTGGAGGCGGTGCTCCACGATCTCTTCGCCGTTCTGGAGCCGGTCGGCAAATGCGAGCTGTGCGTCTACCGGGAGAGCAACCTCTGCATCCTGTTGGCGGAGGGGCAGGACGAACCCGACTGGGAACGGCTGATCGGAAAGATCAATCTCGCCCTCGCCCCCTACAGCATCCCGCCGCTCGCCTTCGAGATCTCCGACGTGCCGCTCCCCATAGAGCGCTGGCACAGCCAGTGCAAGGATCTATTGCAGCTCCGGCACAAACGGTTCTTCTTCTCCCCGCCCTTCTTGCAGCCCAAAACCGTCCGGGCCTACCAGTCCACGGCCACCCAGGGACAGGTCCGCGACCTGCTGAGCGTCCTCTCCCTCGCGCTGCAAAACCTCGCGCGGCCCCAGCTGGTCTCCTCGCTGGGCTCGCTGGAGGCGCTGGTCTGCCACGACATGTCCACCGACCTCTATTCTTTCGTCACCACGCAGCTGTCAGTCCAGTACAGCCGCCTGCGCTACAACTTCGGGCTGACCGGCTCCGACGACGAGTTCGCCCTGCGCATCCGGCAGTTCTCCAGCGCCCACGAGGCGTTCGAGGCGTTCCGGGAGCTGTTTTTAAAGCTCTACGACCAGCTCTGCAACGAAAACCGGAGCTCCAACCAGCTGATCATCGAGGTCACCAGCTTCATCAATCAAAACCTCGGCGAGGAGATCAGCCTCGAGCGCGCGGCCGGGCACGTCCACATCAACGCCACCTACCTCAGCCGGCTCTTCAAGCGGGAGACCGGCAGCTCGTTCAGCGCCTATGTGAACGAGCGGCGGATCCAGCGGGCGATGCAGCTGCTGGAAACCCCCTACAAGATCATCGATATCGCCGGGATGGTGGGGTTCGACAACGCGAAATACTTCAGCCAGGTATTCAAAAAGCAGGTCGGCAAGACCCCGCAGCAATACCGGACGGAATTACGAAAGGCGGGAGGCATATGAAATCACTTCGGATGCGCCGAAACCGGGAGCTCTATTTCCTGGGCCTGCCCGACCCTCCCGAGCCAGGGCCGGACGAGGTGCTGGTGCGGATGAAATATGCCTCCATCTGCGGGTTTGACATGATGATGCTGAACGGCAAGGCGGCCTACCCCAAAAACGGCGTTTTGGGGCACGAGGGCTCGGGGATCATCGAGGCGGTCGGCAAGCGGGTCTCCCCCGCGGAGTTCAAGCCCGGGGACCGGGTGGCGATCAATCCGTATACCTTCTGCGGCCAGTGCGACGCCTGCCGCAGCAACCAGCCGAATTTCTGCATCAACCCGGGCGGCCGCTCCGACCTGATGACGGAATACATCTCGATCGACGCGAAGCAGGCCTTCCTGCTGCCCACGGAGGTCTCCCTGCCGGCCGGCAGCCTGATCGAGCCGCTGATGATGGCCATGCACGCCATCTCGAAGGCGCGGCTCGACTGGGGAAAGAACCTCATCATCCTCGGCGGCGGCGCCATGGGGCAGATCATCCTGAAGCTGGCGCGGCAGTATCCCCTGGGGAAGATCGTGGTCGTCGAGCCGGTGGCGGCCAAGCGGGAGATGGCCAAACGGTTCGGCGCGGACGTGGTCCTCGACCCGAGCGGGTGCAACCTGGTGACCGAGGCGCTGCTGCTGAACGGCGGAATGGGGTACGACGCGGTCATCGAGGCCTCCGGCAGCCGCGGCTCCGCCCAGACGGCGCTCAACATCGTCGCCCGGGGCGGTTCGGTCGTCTATTTCGGGCTCTACGGCATGGATTTCAACCTCGAGGTCAACCTCTTCAACCTCTACTGGAAGGACGCGACCATCTCCTGCGTCTGCGTCCCCAGCGGCTACTTCCCTTCCGCCATCGCCATGGCCGGCAGGCTCAGGCTGGAGGAGGTCGTGACCGGGCTGTTCCCCTTTTCACAGGGAATCCAGGCCTTCGCCGAGAAGGCAAGCGGCGCCCATGCCAAGGTGATGCTGCAATTCGATGAGGAAGGATGAGTCAAGGATGCTGCACCTCTCCCCTTTTTGGTTCTGTACCAACAGCGTGCCCGGCGACGATCTCATACCGGCGCTGGACGCCGCCAGGGAATTCGGGTTCTCCGACGTGGAGCTCTCCGCCATCGACGGCATCAGCGAGCAGATCGTCGCGGAACGGGTCTGCGACGAGTATGTCGCGTGGGTGCGTGCCCGGCTGGAGGAGCGCGGGCTCCGCTGCGTCGCCGTCTCGGGGCACTGCGACCTGACGAACGACCGCCAGTTCGCCCGGTTTTTGAAGAAGCTGGAGTTCGCCGGGAAGATCGGCGCGACGCGGATCAACACCCGGTGCGGCCCCGCGTGCCGGACCGTCAAGTTCCGCAAAAACCTCTCCCGGGCGGTCGAGGCCGCCGCGCCCTACCGGCTGCGGATCAACCTGGAATCCTACGGGGACATCGTGGGCACCGCCCGGGAATGCGGCCCCATCTTTCGGGAGATCGGCCATCCGTCCGTCCGCTGCAACTACGACCCCGGAAACAACTACCGCTTTGCGCGGGGGGAAATCTCCATCGCAGACGACATCTGCGAAAGCCTCGAGGTCCTCGACTGCCTGCACCTCAAGGACGCCCTGCTGCGGGACGGCTATATCTACAACCCGCCCATCGGCCAGGGGGAGGTGGGGTACGCCGCGGTTTTTTCCGCGCTGGAAAAGAGCCGCACCTCCATCCCCTGCGGGCTGGAGGTGCCGCAGAGCTTCCGGGTCCGCGCGTCGGATTTCGCGATCGAGCAGTTGACGCCCGCGCCGGAAGAGGTGCGGCGGGCAATCCGCGAGTCGCTGGATTTCATCGCCCAAAACTGCGCGGTCTGACACGGCCGCCCGCGGGCGGCCCGAGAGCGCCGAAGCAGCAAAAAGCCTTACGCAGAAAACCTGCGTAAGGCTTTTTTCATGCGGAAAACCGCGCGAAAGATCACGCGCCGCGGGAATCGTCCAGCCGCTCGCGGCTCAGGAACACGGTTTCGGTCCGCTGTTTATGCAGGCGGACATACTGCTCCACCTGATCGTACTGCCGCTCCTCCAGCAGCCGGATGATCTCCTCGTGTTCCCGGGTGGATTCCTGCATGCGGTTTGGGTCCACGGCGAAGACCGACCGGGTGATGCTCCACTTCCGCCAGAGGTCCTGGATCATATTGTACAGCTCGGTGTAGGGGGTCGCTTCGTAGATGCTCATGTGGAACTTGACGTTGAGCTCCGAATATTTCGGGTAGTTCCCGGCGTCAACCGCCTTTTTCATCTGGCCGTTGAGGCTGCGCAGCTTTTTCAAAAGCGCCGGCGTCACATAATCGATGCTCAGGCGCGTGGCGTAGCCCTCCAGCACGCTTTTGATGCGGATGATCTCCAGCAGCCGGTCGATGCTGAACGCGCACACCGTCGCGCCCTGGTTCGCGCTGATCTTGACATACCCCTCGCTCTCGAGGCGGCGCAGGGCCTCCCGGACCGGGATGTCGCTGACGTTGTTCTGCCGCGCGATCTGGCTGATGACCAGCCGGTCGTCCTGCCGGTAAACGCCCTTGGCGATATCCGTCATCAGGAGATCGTAGATGATGTCGACTTTGCTTTTATATTTTTCCATGAAGGCTTCTCCTACCGCTGTAATGGGGTCCTGTTCTCCACCGCTATTATAGCAGAATTTGCCAAGCTAGTTCAATAGCCTTATTTCCCGCGCTTTTACTGATAATTCCTGAGAAGGGCGAGGAACTCCTCGTCGGTGAGGGCGCGCTCCTTTTGGATCCCCAGCGCCTTGACGTCGCCGAGCAGGGCCCGTTTCCGGTCGTCATCCAGCGTGACGCCCAGCAGCTCCAGCTTCTTTCCGATCGAGAGCATGCCGCTCTTTTTCCCGAGGATGAGCCGCGGCTGTTTCCCGAGGAAGGCGGGGTTGAGGGCGAACATCGCGAGCGGCGCGCTGAAAAGCGTATCGGCGCCGATCCCCGACTCGCGCGCAAAGATGTCCTTTCCCACGATGGGCTTGTTGCGCATGACGGGGATTCCGCTCTTCTCCGCCACATAGTCCGAAAGCCCCTGCAGCTTCGAAAGATCGATGCCCAGGTCCTTTCCCAAAAGGATCTGGATGACGCAGACGATCTCCTCCAGGGAGCAGTTCCCGGTGCGTTCGCCCAGCCCGTTGACGCAGCAGTGGACGGTGTCCGCCCCGCACAGCACGGCCTGCAGGGTGCTGGCCACCGCAAGGCCGAAGTCGTTGTGGGTATGGATCTCGATGGGAAGGCCGCCGGTCCTCTCCCTGATGTAGCGCATCATGGTGGCGACGGCGCCGGGCAGCGCGCAGCCCATGGTATCCACAAGCCCGATGGCGTCGGGCCGCGCGTCCCCCCGCAGCGAATCCAGCAGCAGGTCGAGGTCGTCCTCGTCGGCGCGGGTGGTGTCGTAAGGGAAATAGATCACCTTGAGGCCCAGCTCCCTGGCCTTGCGGATGGAGGCCACGCTGCTGTCGATGACGCGCCGGATATCCCATTTGAACTGCAGTTCCAGCTTCGGCCGGCCGATCGGCACCTCGAGCACGATGCCGTCCACGCCGCATTCCTTGCAGAGGATCAGGTCGGATTCGAGCGCCCGCACGAATCCGAAAATTTCGGCCTTGAGGCCCCGGCGCTTGATCTCGGCGATGGCGAGCTTATCTTCGTCCGAAACGGCGGGCATCCCGGCCTCGATGCGTTGAACGCCGGCTTCGTCCAGCAGTTGGGCGATCCGCACCTTTTCCTCTTTGCGCAGCACGACCCCGGGGGTCTGCTCCCCGTCGCGCAGGGTGGCGTCGTGAATTTTCAGGTTGTCGGATATGTGATGTCCCGCCACCGTCTCCGGATCGAAATTGTAGCCGCTGACCCAATAGTTCTCGTTTTTCCATAAGCGCGTGTCCATATTTACATCATCCCTTTCCTTTTTCTCGAGCATGGACAGGAGGACCGCCAAGCCGTCCCTCCTGCGGTTCCCCCGCAGGCGGCCAACGGTTTTCTGTCGTTGATTATTATATATGATATATGATATTTGGTTTATGTGCAACTAAGATTTTGCCTAAATCTTACTCCGTATTCTTGTGAATATCCGATAAACAACCGGGGTTTATCGGCCTTTTCTCACGGAATTCCCGATCATTTTATTCGGAAATCTCTAATTTCCACAAAGATAAAGTCGGATTTTTAGTCAATCGAATCATTGACATAATCATATATAATATATAACATAGAAGCAACGTGAAAATCCCCGGCGAGCAGGCGCCGCGGCGGCGGACGCCGCCCAAACGCTGCGGACCAGGTACCAAAAAAGCGGGAAGGAAGGCAATGCGAAGTGGTGGATTTACGAATAGAAAACGGAACCCTGGTGATCCCCGAGGCGGGTCTGGTGGAGGCGGCCGTGGCGATCGACAACGGCAAAGTCGTGGGGATCGGCGCCCCCGGCTGCCTCCCGGAGGCAAAACGGACCATCGACGCGTCCGGGAAATACGTGATGCCCGGCGTCATCGACCCGCATGTCCATCTGGGGACGAACCCGGAGCAGTTCTCCAGGCTGGCCGTGAGCGAAACGGGGGCCGCCGTGATCGGCGGCGTCACGACGGTCGGCTGCTACCTGCGGGACCAGGGCAGCTATTTAAAGTCATACAAGGACTATCTGGAGACCATCGACAACGGGATCTACTCCAATATGTGCTTCCACATTCAAATCAGCACCGAAGAGCACCTGAGCGAGCTGCCCGCCTACGCCGCGGAAATCGGGTCCACGACCTTCAAGTTCTACATGTGCGGGAATCCCGGCATTGTCGAAAGCGCCGACGACGGCTTCATTTACGCCGGGTTCCGGAAGGTGGCCGCCCTGGGGAAACGGGCGATGGCGTCCGTCCACGCGGAAAACGAGCGCATCATCGACCGATGGACGCGGGAAGCGATGGCGGTCAAGCAGGACGGGAACCTCCAGGACTGGCAGGACACCCGCCCCGCGATCGCCGAGGAGGAGGCCGTCATCCGCGCCGCGCGCCTTGCGCAGGAGGCCGGGGCGAGGCTGTATGTGGTCCACATCACCTCGCAGGCGGCGATCGAACGGATGCGCCTGCTGAAAAAGGAAAACAAAAACCTGTACGCGGAGGTCACCTCGGCGCATCTGGGGCTGAACACGCAGGACCCCATCGGGATGCTGGCGAAGATGATCCCGCCGATCCGCGAAAAAAAGGATTCGGACGCCCTGTGGAGAGGGGTCCGCGAGGACGTCGTCGACACCTTCGGGACGGACAACGTGACGCGGACCATCGCGGACAAGCGCCTCGACCAGGGGATGTGGGGAAGCCGGACGGGCTACGCGGTCCTCGGCACCCACCTGCCCGTGCTGATCAGCGAGGGATACCACAAGCGCGGCGTGCCGCTGCTCGATATCGTCCGGAAGGCCACGATGTCGCCCGCCAAAATTTTCGGGCTCTATCCGCGCAAGGGGACCATCCGAGTCGGCTCGGACGCCGACGTTGTCATCCTGGATTTGGACAAGGAGCAGCAGGTCGATCCCGCGAGGCTCGGGTCCAGCAGCGATTTTTCCATCTTCCAGGGGAAAACCCTCAAGGGGTGGCCCGTGATGACCATCGTCAACGGCAGGGTCGCGGCGGAGGACGGCCGCCTGGCGGAGCAAAAAGGAAACGGCAGCTATCTGTTCCGGCATCTGTGATTTGGCTTGGAGGCGCGGTCAATGCAATTAACAAAGAACATATTTGTGGAAACCAAAATCGGGGGCTGCAACGTGGGCTACGTCCTCACCGGCGGCGGGATCATTCTGATCGACTCGCCGCAGCGCCCCACGGTCGCCTGTGAATGGGCAAGGGAAATCGCGTCCAAGGGGGAGCCGAAGTACCTGATCAACACGGAATGCCACCGGGATCACTTCACGGGCAACTGTTTTTTCAAGGTCCCGGTGATCGGGCAGGAGAAAACCCGGGAAGGAATCCTGTCCGTCCCCAAAAGAGATATTTTGAGCCGTGTGGCCGTCATCGACCCTGAGGGATATCCCCTCGTCGCGGAAAGAGAGCCCAACCCGCCGTCCATCACCTTTTCCGACCGGCTGACGCTGCACTCCGGGAGGCACACCATCGAGCTGATCCATCATCCGGGCCACACGATGGGACAGACGAGCGTCCTGATTCCGGAGGAGCGCGTGCTCTTTACGGGCGACAACGTGTTTTATAAGACGCAGTCCTTCCTCCATTCGGGGGACATCTACCTCTGGCTGGAGTCGCTGTCGGAAATCGAAAAGCTCGATGTGGATTATATCGTCCCCGGGCACGGGGAGGTGTGCGGCAAATCGTATCTGCGGGAGCAGCGCGCGTTTATCCTGGAGTGGATCGACCGGGTGAAGGAGGCCGTCGAACGGGGCTGGACCAAGGAGGAGGCGATCCGGGGGATCTCCTTTGCCGACCGGTATCCCATGTCCCCGGGGACGGAGGACCTAATGCAGAAGGTGCAGAAAAACAACGTTTCCTACCTATACGACCTGTTAAAGCCGGAACGGGGAAACTCCCCGTCCGTCCCATCATTTTGAATCTCGCGGAGGTGAAAACAAAGTGAAAGAACTGGTGGTCAGCAAAAACGTATTTGTCACCGACGATTTTTCACAGGCAATGAAAGTGGGGGATCTCCTCTACCTTTCAGGGATCACGGCGCGCAATGAAAAGGGAGAGATCCTCGAGAAAGACTTTGAGGCGCAGACGGTGCGGATCTTCAAAAACATCGAAAGCATCCTGAAGGAAGCCGGGGCAGTTCTGGACGACGTCATCAAATTCACCGTGTACCTGAAGGACATCAACAACTTGGGCAAATTCCGGGAGCTCCGGAACCAATTCTTTTCGGCGCCCCGTCCCCCCAGCACGGCGGTCGAGGTGACCGGGCTGGTTCCGGGCGCGATCGTGGAAGTGGAAGTGATCGTGGATTGCGGAAAGCGGTAATGGATTCGCCGCGCACGCGCGCGGTCTGCCGGAGGGAGGAAGCGTATGGCGGATGACATCAGGCTGACTTTGGCCTGCGGCGACTATGACCGCACAAGGCCGCTGTGGGACGGTTCCGTGCATCCGGAAGGGATTACGCTGGACTGCGTCGTGCGGGAGCCGAACGAAATCTTCCGCCGGATGCTGAAGGACGAGGAATTCGACGTCTCGGAGATGTCGCTTTCCAACTACATCATGGAATGCGGCAAAAGCCCCCGCCGGTTCGTGGCCATCCCGGTTTTCCTCTCCCGCGCGTTCCGGCACTCGAACATCTATATTCATAAACCGTCGGGGATCCGGGAGGCCCGGGACCTTCGGGGGAAGCGGATCGGCGTTTCCGAATACCACACCACCCTGGCGCTCTGGCTCCGGGGGATCCTGTGGGAGGAATACCAGGTCTCTCCGGAGGAGGTCGAATGGTTCACCGGCGGCGTCGAGGGTCCCGGCCCCGCCGACAGAATGGGGGATTTCGCGCCGCCCCCGGGAGTCAAAATCCACAGGATTCCCCCCGGCAAGTGCCTGAGCGGCATGCTGGAGGACGGCGAGATCGACGTCCTGCTGAACCCCCGCAAGCCCGGCTGTTTCGACGGCCGGAAAATCACGCGGCTGTGGGAGAACTACCGGGAGATGGAAACGGATTACTATGCCCGGACCAAAATCTTTCCGATCATGCACGTCGTCGTCATCCGAAGGGACGTTGCCCTGAAGTACCCCTGGGCGGCCCGGAGCCTCTGCAGCGCCTTCGCCCGGGCGAAGAAAATCGCGCTGGGGAAATTGACCGGGATGGGCACCCTGCCGGTGACCCTGCCCTGGGCGTTTTCCGAGGCGGAAAAGGCCATGGAGCTGATGGGAAGGGACTATTGGCCGTACGGGGTGGAGGCAAACCGGCACGTGCTCGAGACGATGCTGCGGTACGCCAAGGAGCAGGGCCTGTGCCTGCCCCGGATCACGGTGGACAACCTCTTCCCCGCAACGATCGCCGAATGACGCCCGGCGCTCGGATCAAGCGCAAATCAAATCATCCCGCTTTTGAAAGGAGTTATCATCCATGTTGAAAACTGTATGTTCTGTTCTGACGGCCCTCGTTCTGATCCTGTCGCTGGCCGCGTGCGGCGCCGCCCCCAGCGGGCAGCCGGCCGCGCCCGCGCCCGGTGACGCACCGGCCGCCCCGGCCGACACGGAAGCCCCCGCGCAGTCCGTCCCGGACGGCGCGGTCACGCTGAAATTCGGGCACGTGCTCGCGCCCGGAACCCCGCAGCACCAGGGCATCGCGAAGTTCGAGGAGCTGGTCGAGGAGCGGACCAACGGCGCCGTCCAGATCGAGATCTACCCCTCGTCCCAGCTGGGCGACGAGCGCGAGCTCATCGAGGGGATGCAGATGGGCACCGTGGACGGCTACCTCGGTTCCACCGCCACGATGACCGCCTGGATTCCCGACTTCATGGTGTTCGACATCCCGTTCCTGTTTGACGGCTATGAGCATGAGTACAAGGTCATGGACGGCCAGCTGGGCGATAAGCTGAAGGAGGAGTGCCTCCCGCTGGGGGTCCACGTACTGACCATCTCCGACGCGGGCTTCTCCAACATCATCAACAACGGGCACCCCATCGAAAAACCCGAGGACGCGAAGGGAATGAACATCCGCGTGATGGAGAGCCCGGGACTCATCGCCTATATGAACGCCCTGGGCGCCAACCCCGTCCCGATGGCCATGAGCGAGGTCTTTACGGCCCTGCAGAACGGCACGCTTGACGGCGGCACCTGGCCGGTCGTCGTCGCCTACTTCAACAAGTTCTACACGGCGACCGACTACATGACGCTGATCGATCCCATCCCGACCTCCATCATGACGGCCATGAGCGAAAGCGCCTGGAACAGCGTCCCGGAAGAATACCACGACATCCTGACGCAGGCCAGCATCGAGGCCACCGCCTACCAGCGGCAGGTTCTTGCCGAGAGCATCGACAGCCTGACCGCCGTGATGGAAGAGGAAGGGGTCACCATCATCCGTCCCGACCGCGACGTCTGGAGGGACGCCCTGCAGCAGAAGTGCCTGGACGCCATGGTGCCCAAGTATGTCCCGCAGGAGCTGATCGACACGGTGAACGCGGACAAATAAAGCGCGGACGCGGGTCCGCAGAAAAGGCCGGGCCGGGGCGGCGTTCCGGAGGATGGCGCCCCGGCCCCGGGCGCGGCGAACTGATCACACTCTGGGAGGTTCCTTATGCAAGTGGAAAACGAGTCCGGGGGAACCGGAATCATCCGATTGATCGACAAATGTCTGGACCTGTTTGAAATGACGGTGTCCGCCCTCGCCCTTTTGGGCATGACCGTTTCGGTCCTGCTGGCCATTGTCCTGCGCTATGTGCTGAAGGTCCCCAACATCGCGGGCGAGGAGATCTCACGCTATCTTCTGGTGACCATCGTCTTCATCGGCATCAGCATGTGTGTGCGCACGCGGAGCCATATGGGCGTCACCATCTTCGTGGACATGCTGCCCGCGTGCCTGCGCCGGGTTGTCATGGTCATCGCGGACATCATCACGACCGTGACGCTCGGTTTCATCAGCGTCTTAAGCTGGCTCTATGTCGCCAGCAGCCTGGCCCGCCCGCAGTTCAGCGTGACGACCGGGATGCCCATGGCCGTCATCTATACGGTCATGGCGCTCGGCCTGACGCTTTCCGCGCTGCGGTCGGCCATGCTCTTCTGGAGCGACTATCTCACGACCACCCATCCGCTGGGTGTCCAGAAAGGCGGCGATGACCAATGATGGTCGCACTCATATTCGGGGTATTCGTCCTGGTCCTGCTCATCGGCTGCCCGATTGCCATCGCCCTGCTGCTCGGCGGCATCGTGCCGATTATGGCCCTGACCGACATCCCCCTCGGGATCGTCGTCCAGCGCCTCTTTTCGTCCGCCAACAGCTATTCGATGATGGCCGTCCCCTTCTTTATCCTGGCCGGCAACCTGATGGACACCGGCGGCGTTTCCAAACGACTGGTCAATCTGGCGCGCTCCCTGGTGGGCTGGCTGCCCGGCGGTCTGGCCGTGGTCTCCTTTCTCGCCTGCGCGTTCTTCGGGGCCATCTCCGGCTCCGCCCCCGCGACGGTGGCGGCCATCGGGTCGATCATGATCCCCTCGATGAAGGAGGACGGGTACCCGATGCCTTTTATCCTGGCCACCATTGCCAGCGGCGGCTGGCTGGGGGTCATCGTACCGCCCAGCATCCCCATGGTGCTCTACTGCATCTCGGTCGGCAGCGTGGCGATCACCGACGTCTTCCTCGGCGGCTTTATTCCGGGCTTCCTGCTTGCGGGCGGCATGTCGGTTTACGCCGTCCTCTGGGGCAGGAAGCACATGCGGCACGCCACCAGAAAGTTCTCCATTCATGAGGTCGGCCGCTCCTTTGTCGACGCGCTGTGGGCGTTGGGAATGCCCATCATCATCCTGGGCGGCATCTACCTGGGGATCTTTACCCCGACCGAGGCGGCCGTCGTCGCCGTGGCCTACGGACTGCTCGTGAGCACCCTCATCTACCACCAGCTCTCCCTCAAGGGCCTTATGCAGATCATCCGCCGCACGGTCATCACCACCAACATCTGCATGTTCATCGTCCTGTCTTCCACCGTGTTTGCGGCCATCATGACGCGCGAGCAGATTCCTGTCATCGTGGGCAACGCGATCATGAGCGTGGCCTCCAACCGGCTCATGTTCTACCTGCTGGTCACGCTGCTCCTGCTGTTCGTCGGCACCTTCATGGAGACCATCCCGGCCATCATGATCCTGGCGCCCATCCTGACGCCCATGCTCGGCGCCTATGGCATCAACCCGGTCTCCTTCGGCGTCATCATGGTCATCACCCTCGGCATCGGCATGCTCACCCCGCCCGTCGGCATCAACCTGTATACGGCCGTCAGCCTGTGCGGGGAAAAGGTGGAGCGGGTCATCAACCGGCACCTGTTCGCCTATATCGGCTGTGCGCTCGTCGTCCTGGCGCTGCTGATCGGATTCGAGGGCATCATCATGTTCCTGCCGAACCTGCTCAGGTAGACGGCCGCGGGACTTCCGGGACGTCCGCCCCGCAATATAAAAAACGCGCTGCAATCGGATCGATTGCAGCGCGTTTTTTGTATCCTATTTGCCCTTCTTTTCCGCCTCTTTTGCGAGGGAGGCCTCCGCCAGCAGGTACGCCCCCAGCGCGGAAAGCGGCGCGCCGCCCTCCGGCTCATAGCTCCGCACGCTCCGCCAGCAGCCCTCCCGCTCCATCAGGTCGGCAAACGCCTCACGGAAGGGGCTCTTCCCCGCCACGATCACCCGGGCGTCCGGTCCGCAGGCGATCGCTGTGGAATGCCGGAGCGCGTACAGGTCGTTTTGCAGCGCCGCCCCAAGGATGAAGTTTGCGATCAGCGTATGGTCCTTCACCGCGAACTGGTTCAGGATCCGCCCGGAAAAGCAGGCGCGGCTGAGTCCGACCTCCCGCGCGGCCCGGTAGCCGCGCAGGACCATCTCCCGGCGGTAGGTGTCCGTCTCCACAAAGGTGCGCTTCACCGAATCCGCGATGATCGTATCGTGCATGATCGAGGCGAGCAGCTCCCCGGTGATGGTGGTCAGGCAGCCGGCGATCCTCCCGTCCGCTCCGACGGAGACAAATTTGGTGTGGGAACCCGGAAGGACGAGGACCGCCTCCCCCCGCACCCCAAGCCGGTCGATGAGGGCGCAGGCCTCCACCTCCTCCCCGCGCATGATATCCATCGCTTCAAAGGTTTCGAAAGAAAGCCCGGAGACGCGGTTTTTGACGCCGGGGATAAAATGGATCGGCAGCGGGCAGACGTCCGGAACAAGGACGGGCGCCAGCGACGCGGACAGCTCCTCCAGCCCGGCGGGGGCCGTCACATGCGGGACTTCCACCAGCCCGACGTCGGCGGTGATCATCCCGCTCGCCATGACGCGCTCCACCTGTTCCCACGAGGCGGCGTTCCGGCGCAGGAGCTCCTCCAGGCATCCCCGGACCGCCTCCTTCAGCCGTCCGTTGTGTCCGTCGGCCGCCGTGCAGCGGACCCCCACGCCGCTTTTTTCCATGTCCACGACATGGCGGTCCAGATCCCACAGGACCGCCCTCGTATTGCTGGTTCCGGAATCGATCGTCAGAATATAGCGTTCCATCGCGTCACCCCCCGTCCGAGGCGTTCGCGCCGGAGACCGCGCGGCACAGCCCGCGGGCGGCGTCGGTCAGCAGCCGGTACTGCCCCGAGCGGATCGCGGGCAGCGAGACCAGCGTCCCGCCGACCCCGAGGCAGCAGGCGCCCGCCTCCAAAAAGGCCGCCGCGTTCCGGGCGTCTATGCCGCCGACGGCGGAAAAGCGGATATGTCCCAGCGGCCCTCGCAGCGCCTTGAGATAATCGACGCCGAGCAGCGCCGCAGGGAACAGCTTGACGATGTCCGCGCCGCAGCGGTGCGCCTCCACCGCCTCGGTGGGAGTGAATGCTCCCGGGATCGAGACCTTTCCCAACTCCTTGGTACGGCGGACGACCTGCGGGTTGGTGTCGGGCGAGATCATATATTCGGCGCCCGCCTCTACCGCGAGGTCCACCTCCTCCGGCGTGAGGACGGTCCCCGCCCCCAGCAAAAGTTCCCCGCCCATCCGTTCCTTCAGCAGACGGATGGACTCCAGCGTCCGCGCGGCGCCGTCCGCCCGCGTGTGATCGAAGGTGATCTCCAGCGCGCGGATTCCGCCCGCCGCGAGCGCGCGCGCAGTGTCGACGATTTCCTCCGGGCCGACGCCGCGCACAATGGCGACCAACCGTCCGGACAGAAGCTCCCGCAAGACCTTTTCCATCGTTTCCTCCTAATCCTGCTCCTGCTTGGAGCGCAGCAGATCCAGATAGTTATACAGGGTATAGCGCGAGATCCCCAGGTACTCGCAGACGCGCTCGCTCGATTTCGTAATCAGAAACGCGCCCTTGCTGTCCAGGTACCCCAGGAATTTCAGCTTATCCGCCCGGTCCATATGCTCCGGCGTCTTGTCGATCGGCAGCTGCGCCTCCTGGATCAGGCACTCGAGCAGGCTCTTCACGTCGGTGGTGAAGAATTCCCGCACCTCGACCGCGGGATCGCCCGTCCCATTATAGTTGTGCAGGAACTTTTCAAACGCGAGCGATTCGGTGATATCCATATTGATACAGAGGGACCCGATGATCTTGCCGTCGTCGTCGCGCAGGAACTGCGTGGAGGAGCGCAGGATCTTTCCGGTATCGGTCCGGGTGACGTAATTGTATCGGTTCCCGTTTTTGGCGTTCCCACTCAGGACCTCCAACCCCAGATTGTTTCCGCAGTCGCCGATCTTGCGGCCGGTGATGTGGCCGTTGCGGATGTCGACGATTGTGTGGTTATAGTCCTTTGTCAGGTCGTGCAGCACAATTTCGCAGTTGCTCCCATACTGGGCCTCCAGCATCGACAGCAGGTCCCGCCAGAAGGATAGCTCCTCGCTGATCAGTCGCAAATCAGTCTCCCCTTTAACTAAATATTACCGCTCAAACATCCGATTGTTATGGAATATTATAGCAAGCCAAAAACAAAATGTAAAGGCTTTCTTACAAATATTCAAAACAAAAAGTTTTTCTCCAATGACATAAAATAGATAGTTTCCATAAAATAAGTAATTCGTTTTTAATTTTTTTGAATATTATATTGACATATTTGCCCGCAGGAACTATAATGGCCCCAAAGAATAAAGATAATTTGTCTGGTATAAAAGACAAATTGTTTGCAATTTAAGGAGGCCCAACCATGACCAATGTAGAAAAAAGGCTTTCGGAAAACCACATCACACTGCCCGACTGCCCCGTGCCGGTCGCGAGCTACATTCCGGCCCAGACCGCGGGAAATTTCGTCTTCGCGTCCGGGCAGGCGGCCACCGTCGACGGAAAACTGCTCTATGCCGGGAAGGTCGGCACGGAGATTTCGCTTGAGGACGCCTACCAGTCGGCGCGCATCGCGGCGATCCGCTGCATCAGCGAGCTGCGCTCGGTCGCCGACCTCGACCGGCTGCGCATCGTCCGCGTGACCGGATTCGTCAACGCGGGCCCCGATTTTACCCTACAGCCCCGCGTGGTCAACGGCGCCTCCGAGCTCTTTGAGCTGGCGTTCGGCGAAAGGGGCCGTCATTCCCGCATCGCCATCGGCGCCGGTTCCCTGCCCGACGGGGCGTCGGTCGAGGTCGACGTCGTCGCCTATCTCGAACCGTAAGGGGCCGCCATGTCCCGCTGTACAGACAGTGTGCGGGATGCCATCCACCGCACGGTTTCAAAAAACCGGGTGGCCGAGCTGGCCGGCCGTCTGATCCGGGAGCGCAGTGATCTTTCCGGCGATATGGAGTACGGCGCCGGACAGCTCCTGATGCGGATCGCGGCGGAGATGGGGCTCGAAGCGGAGGAGCAGCCGGTCGAGGGCAGGCGCTCCAACATCCTCATCCGCATGCGGGGCGCCCCCGGCGGCAAGACCCTGCTCTACAGCGGGCACATCGACGTGGTCCCGCCCGGCGCGGAGGAGCTTTGGGACTCCCCGCCCTTTGAGCCGCAGGTCCGCGGGGACCGGCTCTACGGGCGCGGCGCCTGCGACATGAAGGGTAGCATCGCGGCGATGCTCCACGCGCTGGAAGTTCTGCGGCAGTGCGCGGTGCCCCTGCGCGGGGAGGTCCTGCTGGCGCTCGACGTGGACGAGGAGACCAGCAACAAGGGGATGCGCCGCCTGCTGGCGTCGGGCGTCCGGGCGGACGCCTGCATCGTCGGAGAGCCCACGGATTTGGAAATCAACCTGGGGCACAAGGGCGTGATGGGGCTGTGGCTGACCTTCTCAGGACGGCGGGCGCACGCCTCCCGCCCCGAAATGGGCGTCAACCCGATCGTACATGCGGCGGAAATGGTTGAAAAGATCCGCGCGTTCCAGTCCGGGACGCTCGACAAAAGGCAGTCCCGCCTGCTCGGGCACTCCACCATGACGGTGACCATGCTCCAGGCGGGAAGAGAGCTCAACTCCATCCCCGACCGGTGCGACATGCGCGTCGACAGGCGCTACCTGCCCGGGGAGACGGCGGAACAGATTCTTGCGGAGACGCAGCGGCTGATCGACGAGGTCTCGTCCGTGGAAGAGGGATGCCGCTGCACCCTGCAGATGACCACCAATTGCCCGCCCGGCGAGATCGAGGCGGAGCACCCGCTGGTCAAGGCCATGATGTCCGCCGTTTCCCCCGGCGAACCTGAGCGGGCGGCGCTGAAGCCCTTTCTGGCGAGCTGCGAGATGGCGATGCTCATGGAGGGTCTGGGGATCCCCGCACTGATCTTCGGGCCGGGCAGTATCCGGCAGGCACACATCACAAACGAGTACGTGGAGCTGGACCAGCTGGCGCGGGGCGCCGAAATCTTCGCCCGGATGGCCGTGGAGTATCTGGGTACCGCACAGGAGGATCGTCATGGGTAATTATTCGCTCGTCTGCAGAAGCTGCGGGGAGAGGTGCGAAGGCGACGCCTACCGCTGCCCCTCCTGCGGCGGCATCCTGAACACGGAATATCCGTTCGACCGGCGGGACGCGCTTTGCTCCGCCCTGCGAAACGCCCGGCAGTACTGGGATTACGAACCCTTCTTCCCCATTGGCCGGGAGTGTGAAAAGGTGACGATGGGCGAGGGCTTCACCCCCCTCGTCCCGACCCCCGGGATCGCCCGGGCGTTCGGCATCCGGCAGATGTCCATCAAGAACGAGGGGCTGAACCCGACCGGGACCTTCAAGGACCGTTGCATGAGCATCTCCATCAGCAAGGCAAAGGCGCTCGGCGCGTCCGCCGTTGTGATCGGCTCGGCAGGCAACGCGGGCGCCGCCGCCGCGGCCTACGCGGCCCGGGCGGGCATCCCCTGCTATGTCATGGTGCCGGCGTCCACCCCGCCCGAACGGGTCGCGCAGATCCAGCTCTACGGGGCGCGCGTCATCCTCGTGCGCGGCTCGGTGACCGACTGCATCGACCTGATCGCCAGGGTATACCGGGAGCGCGGCTGGCACAACGTGACGACGGCGAGCGCCTACAACCCCTTCCAGGCCGATTCGGAGAAGGCGATCGCCTACGAAATGGCGAAGGCCTCCGGCTGGGAGGTCCCCGACTGGCTCTTCGTCCCGATCGGCGGCGGCGGAATCCTGTCGGGCATCTACAGGGGCTACCTCGATCTCTTCCGGCTGGGACTCGTCAAAAAGCTCCCCCGGATGGTCGGCACGCAGGAGGAGGGCTGCTGCGCGGTTGTCAACGCCTTCCGCGCGGGCAGAAAGCCCACGCAGATCGAACGGGTAGAGAACCCCGCCGGCATCGCCGTCGCAATCGCCGACGCCTACCCGCTCGACGGGGAGACCGCCCTGCAGGCGATCTACGACTCCGGCGGCTGCAGCGAATCGGTCTCATCGGCGGAAATTCTGGAGGCCCAGCGGCTTTTGGGGCGCACCGAGGGAATCTTTGCCGAGGCCGCCAGCTCGACGACGCTGGCGGCGGCAAAAAAGCTGCGGGAAAAGGGCGTCGTACAGGCGGGCGATTCGGTCGCCTGCGTCGTCACGGGCAGCGGGCTCAAGGACCTGCAGCTCGCCGCGAGGCACATGCCCCGCCCCGCCGAGGTGGAGATCGACCCGGCGCAGCTGAACCGGGTCGTCGACGGGATGGAAGCAGCCGTTTGACAGGAAGGGAGAACGGAGCATGAAGGTTACACGCAGCATTTCCCTCGCAGCCTCGGGCGACAACGGCCTCGGGCTGACCCACCCGCTCGACTGCAACGCATGGCTGATCGATTCGGGGGAGGGGCTCATCCTGGTGGACGCCGGGGTGAATCTCGACAACCTCCGGATCGAGGAGGAGATCGCCGCGGACGGATACCGGCTTTCCGACATCCGCTATCTGGTCGTCACGCACGCGCACGCCGACCACGCCGCCGGGGTCCCCCACTTTCTCCGGAGGACGGGCGCGCGGCTCGTGGCGGACGCGCACGAGGCGCGCGTCCTCGGGGACCAGTCCCTGCTCGACCGCACGATGGCGGAATACATAGAGGCCGGGCTCTACCCGGAGGGCTTCTCCTTCCCCGGCGCGCCCGCCGGGCAAATCGTCAGGGACGGCGAACGCCTCCGGCTGGGGCGGCTGGAGCTTACCTGCCTGGTCCTGCCCGGGCACACGGGCGGCGGACTCTGCCTCTACGGCAGGGTGGACGGAAAGCAGGTCCTGTTCGCCGGGGACGTCCTCTTTTTCGGCGGCAGGATCAACCTGCTCAGCACCTTTGATTCCGACCTGCTGCGCTACCGGGAGAGCATCCTGCGGCTGGAAGGGCTTCCGGTCGACGCGCTCTTCCCCGGGCACTTGCAGCCGGTCCTGAACCGCGCGGACCGTGTGGTCCGGAAAGCCGCCGACGGCTTCCGTTCGTTCAGCATCCCGCCGACGCTTTTGTAACGACAGGGAGGACCGCTATGGAATGGATTAACACGCGCGCCGGGCAGATGCAGAAAAGCCCGATCCGAAAGCTCTTCGACCGTGCGTCCGGGATGCGGGACGTGATCCACCTCGAGATGGGGGAGCCCGACCTGCCGACCCCCGCGGGCGCCGTCGAGGCGGCCGACCGGGCCGCGCGGGACGGCAAAACCCACTACACCGCGAATAACGGCATCCCGAGCCTGCGCCGGGCAATCGCCGCTTCCCCGTTTGCCAACGGGCTCTCCTATGATCCCGAAACGGAGGTCATCGTGACGGTCGGCGCGATCAACGCGCTCGCGCTCGCCCTGATGTGCATCATCGAACCGGGGGAGGGCATCCTCGTCCAGGACCCCGTCTGGCTGGACTACTTTGAGCTGGCAAAATTTGTGGGCGGGGAGGTCCGCCACATCCGCACCGTCCCCGAGGAGGGCTTCCGGGTCAGCGCCGAGCGCGTCCGGCAGGCCCTGACCCCCAACAGCAGGGTCCTGATGCTGAACACGCCCGGCAATCCCACCGGCGTGGTGCTCAGCCGCCCGGAGCTGGAGGAGATCGCCCGGGTGGCGGTCGAACACGACCTGCTGGTCGTCTGCGACGAAGTCTATCGGACGCTTATCTACGACGGCGTCCCCTCCGCCTCCATCGCGGAGTGTCCCGGCATGAAGGAACGCACGCTGGTCGTCAACAGCGTTTCCAAGGCGTTCGCCATGACCGGCTGGCGGGTAGGCTTCGCAATGGGCCCCGCAAAGCTGATCGCCAAGATGACCCAGCTGCAGGAGTACCTGAACGCCTGCGTCGCCACCCCCTGCCAGTACGCCGCGCAGTGGGCGGTCGAGCATTTTGAGGCGGCGGACGCCATGCGTGAAATCTACGACGCCCGCCGGAAGGTTATGGTCGCGGGGCTCCATTCCATCCCCGGGATCCGCTGCGCAATGCCCGCGGGGGCCTTCTACGCCTTTGCGGACGTGCGCGCGTTCGGAATGGAGACCCAGATTCTCTGCGAACGGATTTTGGAGGAGGCCCGTGTCGTATGCACGCCCGGCAGCTGCTTCGGCAGCTGCGGAGAGGGCTTCATCCGTTTCAGCTACGCAAATTCGATTGAAAACATCGAGGAGGCAATCCGCCGGCTGCGCACGTTCGCGGCCCGACTGCCTCAAGCGGATTTCTGAAAAGGGAAGGTGGATTCTATGCAAAAGACCGCACTGGTCACCGGTTCCAGCCACGGCATCGGGCGCGCGACCGCCATCCGCCTCGCCGAGGCGGGATATGACGTCGGCGTCACCTACCACAGCCGCGAAGAGGGCGCGCGCGAAGTCGCCGCCGTCATCGAGGGGCTCGGAAGGCGCGCCGTGACGATCCAAGCGGACGTCTCCGACCTTGAAAGCATCCGGCGGATGTACGACGCCTTTCTGGATGCCTTCGGGCGGATCGACCTGCTCGTCAACAACGCGGGCGTGGGGCTCACCGCCCCCTTCCTCAAGACGACGCCCGAGTTGTTTGAAACGGTGATCAACACCGATCTGCGGGGGAACTTCTTCGGCGCGCAGCGCGCGGCGAAGGAGATGATTTCACGCGGCGTCAGGGGCGTGATCATCAACATCTCCTCCAACCACGCCGTCGGCTGCTGGCCCGACTGTTCCGTCTACGCGGCAGCCAAGGCAGGGCTTTCCAAGTTCACGAAAAACTGCGCCATGGAGCTTGCCCCCTACGGCATCCGGGTCGTCACCGTACAGCCCGGCTACACCGATATCGGCTGGGACAAACAGAACCCCATCTGGTCCGCGGAGCCGCGCATCCCGCTCAAGCGGTTTGCCGACCCGTCGGAAATCGCGGACGGCATCGTCTTCCTCGCCTCCGACAAGGCTGCCTATATCACCGGCGCGACCATCGATATCGACGGCGGCGCACTGCTGGCGTGCGTGCCGGAGAACATGTTCGTTTAGCGGTGGCGGTCAAGATCGTCCCCGCCCGCTATAAGCAGGCCCCCTGCCTGCGGCTGGAAAACGAGGCGCTGCGCCTGCTGGTGCTCCCCGGACGGGGCGGGAACATCGCCTCCCTCTTTGATAAGCGCGCGGACCGGGAGCTGCTCTACCAGCGCCCCGGAGACGTCCTCCGCCCGGTCCCCCGCGGGCTGCGCTTTGAAGACGCGGAGTGCGCCGGGATCGACGACATGTTCCCCAACGCCGCCGCGGCGGCCGTTGAAACGGTGGACGGGCGGCGGGTCCGCCTGCCGGACCACGGGGAGGTCTGGTACCGGACTTTGCGCGCGCGGCGGATGGAGGACGGCGTAAGCCTGCAATACCGCAGCCGCCGGTTCCCCTGCTTCTTTGAAAAGCGTATCCGCCTCAGCGGGCCAGCGGTCCGGATGGACTACCGCGTCCGGCATACCGGAGGGCCGGGGTTCCCCTTTCTCTGGGCCGCCCATCCGCTCTTCCGGGCGGAACCGGGCATGGAGGTTCTTCTGCCCGGCGGGGAGGCAAAAGCGGATATCGCCTGCGCCGAGGGGTTTGTCCCCTCCCGCGTCCGGGAGGCCCCGCTCCGAAATCTTCCGCTGGAGGGCGGAGGAATTCTCGACCTCACCCGGATGCCTCCCGCGGGAATGGGCTGCAAATATGTCCTTTCCCGGCCGGTATCCAAAGGCTGGTGCGCCCTTTGGGCGCCGAAATCCCGCTACGCGGTCGAGATCACCTTCCCGCCCGACCGGCTCCCCTTTCTGGGAATCTGGATGGACGCGCGGGCCGGCGGTCCGGAGGAATGGCAGATCGCGCCCGAGCCCTCCACCCAGAAATCCATCCACCTGGCCGAGCGCAGCGCGGCGGACACCGGCTGGGTGGGAAGCGGGCGGCAGTCCGCCTGGTGGATCGCCTTCCGCGCGGGGCCCGCGCATGGGGCGGAGCCCGGCGGCGGGATCCGGTTTTATTGAAGTATGACAGACAGAATGGAGGGATGAGGAATGAAGGAAGAGGCCCAAAAATCCCCGGCCAAAAACATCGTGGAGTTCCGGGAGATCTGTAAGTATTTCCCGGGCGTCCGGGCGCTTGACCGGATTTCATTCCGTGCGGAAAGCGGGCAGGTCTACGCGTTCGTCGGAGAGAACGGCGCCGGAAAATCCACGCTCTTGAAAATTCTCAACGGGGACTACACCATGACCTCCGGGAAGGTGCTGCTCAACGGACGGGAGCAGCATTTCACCTGCCCGAAGGACGCGATCGAGGCGGGCATCAGCGTCATCTATCAGGAGCGCCAGGTCATCCTCGATATGACGGTCGCGGAAAACGTCTTTTTGGGGAGCTGGGCGCGCGGAAAGGACCGCCTGATCGATTATAACCGGATGCTCGCGGAGACCCGGAAGGTCATCGAGGAATTCGGCGTCAGCATCGACCCGGCGGCCCGTGTGCGCACCCTCTCCACCGCCCACCAGCAGATGGTCGAAATCATGAAGGCCTACATCCGCAACGCAAAGGTCATCGCGTTCGACGAGCCCACCGCCAGCCTGACCGACAACGAGATCGGCGTGCTCTTCCGCATCATCCGGAAGCTGCGCGCGCAGGGAAAGATCGTATTCTACGTCTCCCACCGGATGAAGGAGCTGGAACAGATCGTCGACAGGGTGATCGTCTTCAAGGACGGGCAGCTGGTCGCGGAGGTCGGCCGGCAGGAATGCACCAACCAGGACCTTATCCGCATGATGGTCGGCCGCGATCTCGGGGACCTGTTCCAGTCTCTCGAGCGCAGCGACTCCATCGGTGAAACCATTCTCGAGGTGCGGGACCTCTGCAACTACTATGTGAAAAACGTCTCCTTCGAGCTGCATCGGGGCGAAATCCTGGGCTTTTCCGGGCTGGTCGGCGCGGGGCGCACCGAGCTCATGCGCTCGATCTACGGTGCCGACCCGACCCTCTCCGGGACCGTCCTGCTGGGCGGGAAGAAGATCGAAAACCGTTCGCCCGCGCAGGCCATCGCGAACGGGATCGCCCTCTGCCCCGAGGACCGCAAGGAGCAGGGGATCATCCCCACCCTTTCGGTCGGCATGAACATCTCCATCAGCGTGCTGAAGCGGCTGCGCAACGCCTGTCTGCTGATCGACGCCAAACGGGAGACGCAGTTGATCGAGGGCGGAATCCGCCAGTTTAAGATCCGGACGCCGAACGCGCAGAAAAAAATTCTCGAGCTCTCCGGCGGCAACCAGCAGAAGGCGGTCGTCGCCCGCGCGCACGAGACCAACCCCGACGTCATCATTCTGGACGAACCCACCAAGGGGATCGACGTGGGGGCCAAATCGGAATTCTACAAGATGATCTGCGAATATGCCCGGATGGGCAAGGGGGTCATCCTGATTTCGTCTGAGCTTCCCGAGATCATCGGGCTGAGCGACCGGATCATCGTCATGCGGGAGGGCCGCGTCACCGGCGAGGTCTCCCGGAAGGACGCCACGGAGGAACTCATTTTGCAGTACGCCATGCTGGGAGGGGACTAAGCGATGGATAAGAGAAAATCGTTTTTGAAAAACAGCGGATTCGTGGAAAAAATCGGCCTGATGGTGGCCCTGTTCATCATCGTCGTGGTCTTTACCGTGATCAACAAGAACTATTTCAGCACCCAGAACCTACTGAACATTCTCACCTCCGCGTCCCTGACCGGCCTCGTGGCAATCGGCGAGACCTATCTGATCATCGCGGGACTGATCGACCTTTCGCCCGGCTCGATCGCCGCCTTTTCCTCGGTTGTCGCGGGGCTTCTGTTGACAATGGGCGTGCCGAGCATGCTGATCCTCCCGCTGGTCGTTCTGATCGGCCTGCTGATCGGCTTTTTGAACGGGATGGGCGTCAACAAGCTCAAGCTGGAACCGTTCATCGTCACCCTTTCCGCCATGTCGATCTTCCGGGGGCTGGGCTACATCCTCTGCGGCGGAAAACCGGTCTTCATCTCAGACAAATCCTTTACCGACATCGGCTCCAGGCAGGTCCTCGGCATCTTCAATCTGCCGGTGCTGGTACTGATCCTCGCCTTCCTCGTCTCCGCGATCGTCCTGAGCAAAACCTTCTTCGGCCGCAGCGTCTATGTGCTGGGCGGAAACAAATACGCCGCCCGGCTGGCGGGCTTAAATCCCGAAAAGATCTCCACCATCCTCTTTATGATCAGCGCGGGGCTCTCCGCGCTCGGCGGCGGACTGCTCGCCGCGCGCATGCAGTCCAGCCAGCCCTCTTCCTGCAGCGGGCTCGAGTTCGACGCGATCACCGCGTCGGTCCTCGGCGGCGTGGCGATGTCCGGCGGCGTGGGGTCGGTCGGCGGGATGATCCTCGGCGTGCTGATCCTCCAGTGCTTCAACACCGGGCTCATCATGGCGCAGGTCCAGGTCTACTGGCAGACCGTGGCGCGCGGCCTGCTCCTGCTGATCGCGCTCGCCTTCGACTTCTACCGCCGCAACAAGCACCAGAAGAAGATGCTGATGCAGAGCATCGAGGCCGGGCGTTCCGGCGCAAACTAAGTCGTCAGCGCGGCTCTGCCGCGTGGTCATTATCGGTATGAATGAGAGGAGAACTAGTATGAAAAGAACATTGGCCATTCTGCTCGCACTGACAATGGCGGTCACCCTCCTGGCCTCCTGCGCACAGTCCGCCCCCGCGGAGCCCGCGCCCGCTCCCGAATCGGTGGCCGAACCGGCGGCCGCCCCCGAAACGCAGCCCGATGCCGCGGAGCCGGCACCCGCCGAAAAGAAGGACGTCGTCATCGCCGGAATCTACAAGTTCGCCGACGCGACCTGGTTTATCAATGAGGGCGTGGCGGCCGGCGAAAAGGTGAAGGAGCTCGGCGCCAAGGACTGGATGTACCTCGACGCCAAGGACGACGGCAACCTCTTCCTCCAGATGGTCGACACCGTCATCGCACAGAAGGTGGACGGCGTCATCTGCTGCCCGCCCGACCAGACGCTTTCGCAGGTCGCGGTGGAGAAGCTTGAAAAGGCCGGCATCCCCGTTCTGGCCGCCGATGACGCGCTGATCGACGACGCGGGCAACAAAATCGCGCCTTGGGTTGGAATCGACGCCTATATGATCGGCCAGGAGAGCGCGAAGTGGCTGGTCAACTACATGCAGGAAAACAACCTGGTTGACGATCCCGAGTGCGGCATCATGATCATGACCACCGACACCGTCACCAGCTGCATCCCCCGTTCGGAGGGCCAGCTCGACATCATCGCCGAAATGCTCCCCGATTTCCCTGCGGACCACATCTTCAAGACCGACTATAAGATGGACCTGAACGTCGCGTTCCAGTCCGCCAACGGCGTGATCGTCGCCAACCCGCAGATCAAAAAGTGGATGGTCCTCACCACCGGGGACGAGGGGACCGTCGGCGCGACCCGCGCGATCGAGCAGGCCGGCCTCGCGGACGGCTCCTGCACCGTCGGGCTCGGCGGCTATCTGGCCCCCGCGGAGTTCGAAAAGGGCTCCTGCTTCAAGGCCGCCGCGTATTTCTCCGCCCTCGAGGTCGGGCGGATCAGCGCGGAGCACATCATGATGATGGTCAACGGCGAGGAGCCCCCCAAGGAGACCGCCGTCAGCTGCATCATGGTCACCAAGGACAACTACAAGGAAGCCATGCCGGAATACCTCCAGTAAGGAGGCCCCGTCAGGGGAGACCTCCTCCACATGACGCAAAAGCGGCCCCGCAAAACTGCGGGGCCGCTTTTTCCTTCGCTTCCGCCGGCAATTTGAACGGTTCGGTTGGGCGCGCCATAGACTGATATGGGAGAATTCCCAATCCATTTTTACGGAGAGATGCCACATGACAATATACCCAAACTCCAGCGCCCCCAACAACTCCGCCCGGTGCTGTCCGGTCCCTCCCCCGCCGCCCTGCTGTCCTCCGCCATGCAGACCCGGACCCACCGGGCCTGCCGGTCCACAGGGACCCGTCGGCCCACAGGGACCCGTCGGCCCGCAGGGACCCGTCGGCCCGCAGGGACCCGTCGGCCCGCAGGGGCCCATTGGGACCGCCGGGCCGACCGGCGCAACCGGCCCACAGGGGCCCGCAGGACCGCAGGGCGCGACCGGCGGCACCGGCCCCCAGGGACCGACAGGACCCGCCGGAACCGCCGACAACGGGCTTGCCGCCTACGGCGGTCTCTACAACGCCACCACCCAGCTCCTGTTCTTTACGCAGGCGGACACCTATCTCCCGGTTTCCCTAAACACCCCGATGCCCGCCCGGAATGTCGCTTACCCCGCCGCGAACTCCCTGATGGTGGCCGAGCCGGGGGACTACGAAATCAACTACAACGTCCTGTTGAACGCCAATAAGGCGGTGGACGCCGCGATCGGCGTGCGCAGGAACGGCGCCATCATCCAGCAGACCCGCGGCTCGCAGACCCTATCCGCCGACGGCAGCACCGGACTGACCTTTGACGCGAGGCTCTCCTGCTCGACGATCGTGACGCTGGCCGCCAACGACGTCCTGGACCTGGCGATCGCGATCCTGCGGACGCTTCCCGCCAATCTGGACGCAATCATCAACGGCAACGCGAACGCGACCCTGACGGTCAAAAAGCTGGACCCGATCGCATAAACACGCGGCAGAGGGCCCGCCGGAATTTCCGGCGGGCCCTCTGCCCTTTTGTATCATAATGAGCGGTTACGCGTTGCAGGCGGCGCACAGCCGCTCCCACCTGCGGTCGACCTCCTTCTGGCAGGTCTCGATCATCCACTCGTTTCCCGGTGCGAACATGTGCTTGAACCGGCCCTGCCGCTTGAGGTACTCTTCGACCGGAAGCTTGTTCTTGGGCTGGTAGTTGAGCACCCACCGGCCCTCGATGACCTCAAACAGCGGCCAGACGCAGGTCTCCACCGCCAGCCTGGTGATCTCCATCAGTTCCTCGGAGGGGTAGCGCCAGCCGCGCGGGCAGGGGGCCATGACGTTCAGGAAGGCCGGCCCGGGCGTGTAAATCGCGCGCTCCGCCTTTTCGCTGATGTCCCGGAAGTTTCCGAGGAAGGTCGTCTGGGCGACATAGGGGATGTGGTGCTCCGCGACGATGCGGGTCAAATCCTTTTTCTCCTGCGTTTTCCCGGGGACGACCCGGCCCGCCGGGGAGGTCGTCGCGTCCGCGAAGTGCGGCGTGGAGGAGGACCGCTGGATTCCCGTGTTCATGTAGGCCTCGTTGTCATAGCAGACATAGACCATGTCGTGCCCGCGTTCCAGCGCGCCGGACAGCGACTGGAAGCCGATGTCGTAGGTTCCCCCATCCCCGCCGAACGCAATAAATTTGCAGCTTTCCTTCACCTTGCCCTGCTTTTTGAGGGAGGCGTACGCCGTCTCCACGCCTGAAATGGTCGCGCCCGCGTTTTCAAACGCGCTGTGGATAAAGCTGTCCTTCCAGGCCGTATACGGATATAAAAACGTGGACACCTCGAGACAGCCGGTCGCGCAGCAGACGACCGCCCGGTCCTCCGGTTTGACGGCGCGCAGCACCGTCCTGACCGCGATGGGAGACCCGCATCCCGCGCACATCCGGTGCCCGCCCGAGAGCCGCTCGGGTTTCGCCAGTTCTTCCTTTAAGCTGTATGACATGTTTTCTCCTCCTTATCCCCGCACATCCAGCCAGCGGCAGGGCTCCGCCGCCGCTCCGGACCGGAGCGTCTCCTCGAGCTCTCCAAACACCCGCTCCATGCTGTCCACCGTCACATCCCGCCCGCCGAGGCCGTAGGTGTAGCTGACGAGCAGGGGACGCGGCGCGGTGCCGTACAGGGCCGCGCAGACCTCCGCGAACAGCGGGCCGCCCGCCGCGGAGAAGCCCGCGCACTTGTCCATTACCGCGACGGCGCCGCAGTTTTGGAGCGCCGCCGCGAGTTCCTCCGCCGGGAAGGGCCGGAAGGCGCGGATTTTCACGAGCCCGACCCGCTTCCCCGCCGCGCGGAGGCGTTCGACCGCGGCCTTCGCGGTCCCGGCCGACGAACCGATCAGCACCAGCGCACATTCCGCGTCCTCCATCCGGCAGGTCTCGATGAGGCCGTACCCGCGCCCGGTCATCCGCTCAAACTCGCGCGCGACATCCAGGATGACCCGTTTGGCGTTGATCATCCCCTGCGCCTGGTGGCGCTTGTGCTCCATATAGTAGGCGGGGACGTCATATGGACCGACCGACATCGGTTCCGGCCCGAGCAGGCTGTGCTCCGGACGGTACTGGCCGGCAAACGCCCGGACCGCGTCGGTTTCAACCAGCTCGATATTCTCGATCGCGTGGCTGGTGATGAAGCCGTCCTGGCAGACCATGACCGGAAGCTGCACGTCCGGATGCTCGGCGATCCGCATCGCCTGGAGCATGTTGTCGTACGCCTCCTGGTTGGTCTCCGCGTAGAGCTGGAGCCAGCCGCTGTCCCGGGCACCCATCGAATCGCTGTGGTCGTTGTTGATGTTGATCGGCCCCGAAAGCGCCCGGTTGACGCACGCGAGGGTGATCGGCAGGCGGGAGGACGCCGCCACATACAGCAGCTCCCACATCAGCGCAAGCCCGCAGGAGGAGGTCGCCGTCACCGCGCGCGCGCCCGCGGCCTCCGCGCCGATGCAGGCGGAGAGGGCGCTGTGCTCCGATTCGACCGGGATAAAAGCGGTGTCGACCTCCCCGTTGGCGACATACTGGGAAAAATACTGGGGGATTTCGGTGGAGGGCGTAATGGGGAACGCCCCCATGACGTCCGGGTTTATCTGCTTGAGCGCGTATGCCACCGCCTCATTTCCCGAGAGCCGTTCACGGATTCCCATCGCCGTTCACCTCCTGATGCGTTTCCTTTTCAAAGCTGATCGCCTGGAAGGGGCAGACCTTGAAGCAGATTCCGCAGCCCTTGCAGTAGAAATAGTCGAAATCCTCCCGTTTACCGTCCTTTACCGGAATAGCCATGTCTGGACAAGTTGGGGCGCAAAGAAGGCACTGCCTGCACCGATCCGCGTGGAAGACCGGGCGCATGACCCTCCAGTCCCCCGTCTTCACCGCCGAAGCGGTTCCGCCCTCATAGACCGCGCCGCCCGGTGTAATCTCCTGCCAGCGGATATCCTCCCGGATTTCCGCCGCTCGTTTGCTATTCACCCGATGAGCACCTCCTGCATTGCTTTGACAAGCGCCCGCATATTTCCCTCGATCATCTGGGGCTTGGTGGCGAACTTGTGCGCGAAGGACTGGCGCATGTCCTTCACGAAGTTTTCTTCCGGGATGACGCCGCTCACCTTCACCACCGCGCCGAGCATCGGCGTGTTCGGGAAGTTCTTTCCAAGCGTCTCCTCCGAGATCCGTCCCGCGTCCACCGTGCAGATTTTTCCCCGGTAGCCGTGCAGGCTCCCACGCAGCTCCTCCGGCTTTTTGTCCGAATTGACGATCACCGCGCCCTCTTCGCTGAGCCCCTTCGTTACGTCGACCGCGTAGAGCAGCGTCTCGTCCACCACCACAACGTAGTCGGGTTCATAGATGTTGCTGTGCACCGTGCAGCGCTCCCGGCTGATCCGGTTGTAGGCGGTGATGGGCGCGCCCATCCGCTCGGGCCCGTATTCCGGGAATCCCTGCACATACCTGCCGGTGTTGAAGGCCGCGTCCGCAAGCAGCAGCGACGCCGTCTTTGCGCCCTGGCCGCCGCGGCCGTGCCATCTGATCTCCACAATCTCTTTCATCTTAACCTCCCGTCCGGTACAGGCGCGCGAAGACGGGGACGGATAAAAACTCTTCCATTGTCAGCCCGCATTCCCCGAGGTCGCGCGGATTGTCCTGTCCTTTCTTGTAATCAGCATGATAGTCGGAGCCGCCCGAGACAAACAGCCCCTCCGGCATCCGCGACCGCACCTCCGCCCAGATCGCTTCCGGCGGGCGGCGGTCCTTGCAGGTCGTCTTATCGTAGGTATAGCGCACCTCCATGCCGTCGAGCCCGGCCCCGGCCAGCCGCTCGATCAGCCGCCACCGCCCGATCCGCTCCCCCTGGAAGCGGACCTGCTCGTCAATCAGATAGGGATGCGCGAGGATCGCCGTCCCGCCCGCGCGGTGGATCGCCTCGATGATCCGCAGCGCGCCGGGCTTCTCCCGCTCGACATTGAGGGCGGGGTCCTCCCGGACCAGGAGCTTCGCCTCGCTCCAGGCGGAGACGTACCCCTTTGCCGCCATGTAGTCAAAAATCGCTTTCTTTTGCAGCTCCGCGACGGGGATCTCCCGCCCGCCCGCGGCGAGCAGCTCCGCGAGGTCGATCCGGTAGCCCCGTTCGTTCAGCCTGCGGATGAGCTCGAGGTAGGAGCCCGACTTGCTCTCCGCGATGCGGGCGACCTCCCGGGCCATATCCGGCCCCTCCCAGTCGCAGCCGAGGCCGACGATGTGGACGTCCTGAATCTCCGTTTCGCAGGAAAACTCGATGCCGCGCAGCAGGCAGACGCCCCGCTCCCCGGCATAGGCGTGGATTTCCCGGACGCTCCCGTCGGGGAGGGATACCTCCGCCGGCGGCAGGACGTCGTGGTCGGTGATTGCGAGGATCCTGAGCCCGCGCGCCGCCGCGCGGTCGATCGACTCCCGGGGAGTGTCGTTCCCGTCCGACCGGGTCGTGTGGCTGTGCAGGTCGCATTCGTAAGCTGCCCGGCCGGCCGGGCCTACCGTGACAGGTTTCACAGCTCGACGTCCTCCCCGGCGAACAGCCGAATGAACTTCTCCATCAGCAGGGAGGCCGCGTTCTCGACCGCCTCGTCGAAGGCGACCGGGGCGACGTCCGGGTTCTCAAGCTGTCTGCGGGACTCCCCGAGATAGACCTGCTTGAGCGCGGTGGAAAGATTGATCTTCGCGGCGCCGAGGGCGATCAGCCGGCGGAAATCCGCCGCGGGCAGCCCCGTGCCGCCATGGATGACGATGGGGACCGGCTGCGCGGCGAGCCGCTCCACCAGCCCGAAATTGAGCGCCGGCACGCCGGTATACAGCCCGTGCGCCGTCCCGATGGAGGGCGCGATGGCATCCACGCCCGCCCCTTCGATGAAGGCGAGCGTGTCCTCATAGGACGCGGCGCTGGCGGTCTTGCTCGAGACCTCCTCCTCCACGCCCAAGATGACGCCCACCTCCCCCTCGACCGCAACGCCGCGCGGGTGCGCGTACGCGGCCATTTCACGGGTCTTCCGGATGTTCTCCTCCAGCGGCAGCGCGGAATAGTCCATCATGACCGCGTCCCATCCGGCATCGGCGCAGGCGCGCGCCAGTTCTTCGTCCCTGCAGTGGTCCAAATGCAGCGCGACGGGGACGGACGCCGCCGAACGCAGCCCGTCGATCATCCGGAACATTTCGGAGACCCCATAGCGCCGCACCGTACCGACGGAGGGCTGCAGGATTACCGGGCGCCCCGCCCGTTCGGCCGCGTGGATGACCGCGCGCGCGGTGTTGTAGTTGAGGATGTTGATGGATGCACAGGCGGTCGAGGACTCCCTCGCCCGCCTCAAAACGCGGACAAACAGATTGCCGTTCATAACAGCCTCGCTTTCCGGCAGGCGGAACGCGGCTGTTTCCCGCTCTCCCTGCGGCATACCGCGGCCGAATGCCTGATTATTTGGTTTCGTATTCAAAATGGAGTTTGATCTTATCCCCCCGGAAGAGCACCTTGCTGTATTCAAAGATGCGCCCAGCCGGGGACTTGTTGACGTCCTCAAGCATCAGGAGAGGAAACCTTCGGTCGATCTCCAGCAGCTCCGCCTCCTCCTCGGTGGCCAGCACCGATTCGAGCGATTCGGAAACCGCGGCGGCCTTCAGTCCGAACTGTTTTTCCACGATCACGCAGAGCTGCTCGGTCTCCAGGTACTCCTCCGTGAGGGAGGGGCACATGGCCTTCGGCAGGTAGGAGAGATGCAGGCTGAGCGGGCAGCCCTCGACCAGGCGCACCCGTTCGATGAAGACGACCTCGTCCCCACGGGTGATCCCCAGCTTTCCGGCAATGTGCGCGTTCGCCCTGACCGTTTCGAAGCGGACGAGGCGGGTCGAGGTCTGATAGCCCATCCGTTCCAGCTGCTCGCGCACGCCCATGTAGGCCAGCGATTTCGTGGAGATTTTGGGCTCGGCGACAAACGTGCCCTTCCCCTGCACGCGGTAGAGCATCCCTTCGTTCACCAGCTGGGTAATGACGGCGCGCACCGTCATCCGGCTGATGCTGTACATCCGGCTGAGTTCAATCTCAGACGGGATGGCATGATTCACTTCCCATTCCTTGTTGAGGATCGCGGTGCGCAGGATGTCCTCCAATTGCGCGTACAGCGGCTTCGGGCTGTTTTTGTCCAGTACCATACTTTCCCTCCGGTTTCCGACGCTTTATCAGCAGTTGGAAATTTTTATGTATCCTCCTTCATTATATTACGTGTCTGGACAATGTCAAGCAAGCGGACAGGGTCGTGCCAAACGCCTGTAGACAGGCATTTGGCGTGCAAGCGGGATAGACAGGAACCGTCCCCGGCGCGGCAGCCTCCCTCTCCGCCTTTACTTGAACGTTCCTGTATATACAAATATAGTAGCGTCTGCGGACCCACTTGTCAAGAGATTTATATGCACAAAATCATACTTGCACAATATATGATCGTATTGGTATAATCATGTTAGGTTGATTTAACAACGGAGGTGCGTTATGAAAGAATTGTATACCATTGGCGAAACCGCGGCCTTGATGGGCATTACAACGCGCACCCTGCGCTACTACAATTCCATGGGGCTGATCTCCCCCTCCTACACCGACCCGGACACCGGGTACCGCTACTACTCCTTCAAGCAGTTTCACTACATCGACCGCATCAAGTACCTGCAGAGCTTCGGCCTGTCGCTCGAGAGCATCAAGGAGGTCATCCTCTCGGGAAGCGTGGAAACGCTGCTCTCCCACCTCAACGAGCAGCGGGAAAAACAGCGGCGCGCCATCGAGGAATCGGAAAAAATCCTGCGGGACATCGAGTGGTATATCGAATACTTCACCTACGGGGCCTCCGGCAGACCGCCCGAGGAGTTTTACCGCGTCCATCTGGAGGAGCGGTATATCCTCAACACCCCCTGTTTCGCGGGGGAGCCCGTCGACGAAAAGGCGGTGCGGCTGGCCGCCCTGAAGAGCCGGAAGCAGGAGGAACGCCTCGCCTACCGCCGCCAATACGGCTTCCTGATGGATTTCGACGCCATGCTCGAGGGCCGCTTTCTGGAGGCTGGCTACTTCGTCTACCTCCGGGAGAAGCCCGCCGTCCTCTCCCCGGGCATCCGCAGCCTGCCCGCCGGGGAGTACCTCTGCTTTCGCTCGCGGATTTTCCTCGACGACATCGACACCCACCGCATCCGGGACTACATCCGGGAGCCGCCCCCGCACACGCTCGTCATCGCCAACGAGTATGAGGACAACCTTAAGGAGTACGAGCGGGCGGAGTACGAAATCCAGATCCTCCTCTGAAAAAACGGGAACCAAAGGTTCCGCGGCCCGCCGGACGGCCGGCCTGACAGGATTGTTGACGTTTGAGACAGCCCTGCCAGGCCGACCGTTTTGTGTTTCCCACACGCGGGTTGTATTGGCTTGTTTGATCAATAATTGGCTAAATCTACAGAATATTTTGTTCGATTCTCCAACAAAACGTGAATAGACCTTTACGTAGCGTCAAGGTCTACAATGAGGTCGTCAAGCGGGCAACTGTTAAAATCCCCTGTACCGTCGGGCCTGGTCGCGACAGGCCCCGGACGGCACGGAACCATTCACCGGACACCGGCGATACCAATTTTTGAGGTGAGTTATGATGAACCAAATGAAAGACGATACCGGGCTTCTTTACGCGGGAGACGAGCTGGACGGGGACGTCCTGCATGCGGACGCGCCCCCGATTTTCCTCGCCAGCGCCTACGCCATGGGCGACCTGCACGAGCTCGTCGAAACGGTGGACGCGGACGGCTACGTCTACAACCGGATCGCAAACCCCGACCGCAACGCGCTGGGCAAGGCGATCTCCTACCTGGAGAACGGGCAGAAGACCTTCGTCTGTTCCTCCGGCATGGCGGCGATCAACCTTGCCCTGCACACCTGCACCAAACAGGGGGATCACATCCTGGCCAACAGCTCGCTCTACGGCGAGACGATCGACCTGATGGACAACATCCTCCCCCGGTACGGGATTGAGACAAGCTATGCCGATTTTACCAACCCGGACGAAATCCGCAAGGCGATCCGGCCCAATACAAAGGTCCTCTACACCGAAGTGATCTCCAATCCGCTCACCACGCTGGTGGACCTGGACGAGGTCGCGGCTGTCGCGCACGGCGCGCGCGCCGTCCTGATGGTGGACAGCACCTTTACCACCCCGTTCGTCATCAAGCCGCTGGAGCACGGCGCGGACCTTGTCATGCACAGCCTCACCAAGTATTTCGGCGGCCACAGCGATCTGACGGCGGGCTCCATCACCTACAACGATCCCGAGATCGGCGCGGAGCTGCGCAACCAGTATATCTTGACCGGCTGCTGCGCGGACCCGGTGTCCTCGTGGCTCTGCCTGCGCAGCGTCCGCACGATGGGCCTGCGCGTCAGAAAGCAGATCGAAAACGCCGAACTGCTCTCCCGGGCGCTGCTTAAAAACCCGCACGTACGGCGCGTCAACCATCCGAGCCTCGACACCCACCCGCAGCGGGAGCTAGCCAAGCGGATGTTCCCCCACGGCTGCGGAGCGATGCTGAGTTTTTCGGTGGCGGACGACCGGGAGAAGATCAACGAATTCCTGCACCGTCTCCAGTTCGTCAAATACCTGACCACGCTGGGCGGCCTGCGCACCAGCATGTCCCATCCGGTTTCCTCCTCCCACTACGGCGTGCCCGAGGAAATCCGCCTCAAGATGGGAATCCATGAGGGGCTGCTGCGCGTCTCGGTGGGAACGGAGGACATTGACGACCTGATTTCCGAATTTAATTCCGCATTGGACGTATTCACCTGACAGATCAGATGAGGAGGAAAGATAATGGATTTCCTGGTTAACGGCATACAGGCGGTCGCCAATTTCCTGTGGGGGACCCCGATGACGATCGCCCTGCTGGGCATCGGTATCTACATGACGATCAAGTTCAAATTCAAATACCAGTTCTCCCTCAAGTTCATGTTCCAGAATTCCATCGGCAAGCTCTTCAAGAAGGGGGAAAAGGGCGAGGGGACCATCTCCAGCTTCGCGGCCGGATGCACGGCGCTCGCCAGCACGGTCGGGGTCGGAAACATCGCCGGCGTCGCGACGGCGGTCACGATGGGCGGCCCTGGCGCCATCGTCTGGATGTGGGTCGCCGGACTGGTGGGCATGTCCACCAAGGCGGCCGAGATCATCCTCGGGCAGCGATACCGCGTCCGGTATAAATCCTCCAACGAGTTCATGTGCGAGCGCGCGTTCGTCGTGCGCGACGCCATGGGCTGGAAGGTCGGCGGCTTCCTGGTCGGCCTGTGGTGCGTCATCTCCGGGCCCTGGTCCAACCTGACCCAGAGCGAGGCGTTCACCAACTCGATCCACGAGGCGTTCGGCATCGACAAGCGCTTCATCCTCGCCTTCCTCGGCATCACGGTGTTCATCACTGTCGCCGGCGGCCTCAAACGGATCTCCGCCGTTGCGGAAAAGGCCGTCCCTTTCATGGCGATCCTCTATATCGTCGCCTGCGTCGGCATCCTGGTCATTTTCCATGACCGGATTCCCGCGGCCTTCGGCTCGATCTTCTCCCACGCCTTTACCCCGATCGCCGGCGTCGGCGGCTTTGCGGGCGCCACCGTCCGCGACGCGGTCCGCTACGGCCTCGCACGCGGGATGTATTCCAACGACGCCGGCACCGGGCTCGGCATCGTCCTGCACGCCCCGGCCAGGACCGACCATCCGGTCCGCCAGAGCGCGTGGGCATGGGGCGAAATCTTCGTGGACACCATCGTCATCTGCACGATGACCGCGCTCACCCTGATCATCACCAACTCCTACATCGACTACGGCGACATCACCAGCGGCCAGCTCTCCACGATCTCCTTCCGCATGGCTTACGGCGAGTGGGGCGCCTACCTGATGGCGATCATCCTGGGCTTCTTCGTCTGGACGACGATCATCGCGCTCTTCTATTCCTGCGAAAAGTCGCTGAACTTCTGTCTGGGCAAGCGGCGGCTGACGCCCGTGCTCAAATACGCCCACATCTGCTACTACGTCCTGCCGCTGGTCTTCCTCTCCACGCTGGACGTCGCCGCGATCTGGGCCCTGCAGGACCTCATCAGCGCCGTCTTCATCCTACTGACGGTCACGCTGATCATCGGGAACCGCAAGGAGATCATGCGCCTCTTCCACGACTTCTTTGACAATTACCTGCCCGCGCTCAAGCGCGGCGAAAACCCCGAGCCGGTGATCTACGGCGAGGTGGTCGACGACGAGGCCTCCGCGAAGGCCTAAACGAACCAAAGGACGGGAGCGGCCGGGGAGCCCCGGGTTCCCCGCCGCTTCCGCCATTGAAAGGCAGGGGTCGCATGTTTGATCTGAAACTTGAAAACGGCATCATCGTCACGATGGAGCCCGGCTGCCGGCCGTTCGTCGGCTCCATCGGCGTGACGGATGGACGGTTTGCCGCGGTATGCGAGGGCGCGCTCCCCGGCGAGGCGCGGGAGCGCGTCGACGCGGCGGGCAAAATCATCTTCCCCGGCATGGTCAACGGCCACGTCCACGGCGACATGACCGTCCTGCGGGGGCTTGGGGACGGCCTCACACTGCTGGAGCAGAACGAAATTTACGAGCCGCGCCGCTATTTCCTGGAGGACCTCACGAAGGAGGACCTCTTCTGGTCGCGCCAGCTGACCTATATCGAGGCGATCATGTCCGGCACCACCTTCCTCCTCGAGCACGAGTACACCTCCCTCGGGAAGGACTCGATACGGGCGATGGCCGAAACGGGAATCCGGGGCGGCGTCTCCGACGACATCCAGGACCGTCTCGCCGCCGGCGGGGCAAAAGCCCTGCGGGAGGACTATGCGGCGTTCTTTTCGGAGTGCCGGGAACAGGGCATCCTGCCCGTCGTCAGCAGCCTTTCGGAGGAATTTTTCGACGAGGAGCAACTGCGCCTGATCGAGGAATTCGCGCGCGACAGCGGGGTGCTCATTACCCAGCATTTCGCCGAGACCGACTGGCGATCCCGCCACATCGCCGAGCATTTCCGCACAACCCCCGTGCGCTACCTCCAGGAGCGCGGGCTTCTCGATATCGCCCCCATCATCGGCTCCCATGCGGTGCAGGTGGACCGGGAGGAGGTTGGGATGCTCGGCAGGGCCGATTTCCGCGTCGTCAACACCCCGCTCTGCGAGATGAAGATCGCTGACGGGGTCGCGCCGATCCCCGATTACCTCGCCGCGGGCGTCCCGGTCGGGCTCGGCACCGACGGCGGGCTGTGGAACAACAGCAACGACCTCTTCCGCGAGATCAAGGGGATCCTGCTCCTGCACGCGATCACGGGCGGCGTCCGCGCGGTCAGCGCACGGCAGGCGCTCGAGATGGCCACCATCCAGGGGGCGCGGGTCTTTGGGCTGGAAAAGGAGCTCGGGAGCATTGCAGTCGGCAAGCGCGCCGATTTCATCACGATCGATACCGACGCGCCCCACCTCTGCCCGCTGCGCCTCGGCCACTACGACAACGTCCTCTCCACCCTCGCCTACAGCGTGACGGGGCAGGACGTGCGCGACAGCTATATCGGCGGGCGCGCGGTCATGCGCGACCGCAGCCTCTGCCGCGTGGACCGGAAACGGATCATGGAGGCCGCGCGGGAGGCCGGGGAACGGGTACTCGCGCGGTACGGCCCGCGGGAGCTCCTCCGGCCGGAGGACTGAACCGCGGGGCCGTCCACAAACCAGAGGATGTTTTGCTCGCGCAAACACATCCCAGCTTTAGGAGGAACACCATGGAATTCAATTGGAACACGCCGGTCAGGCTCACCTTTGGCCCCGGGAAAATCAGGGAGGCCGGAGAAGTTGTAAAGCAGTATGGGAAAAAGGCGATGATCGTCACGACCGGGCCCTTCTTCCGGGAAAACGGCCTGCTCGCGCGGCTGGAAAAAATCCTTTCGGACAGCGGCGTCGCGTCGGTGGCGTTCACCGATATCAGCCCCAACCCTCTCTCGGTCGATGTCGACCGGGCCGCGACGCTTGCCATGGACAGCGGCGTCGACGTCCTGATCGGCCTCGGCGGCGGCAGCGCGATCGACGCCGCCAAGGGGATCGCAATTGCGGCGGGGCACCTGGGAAAGATCTGGGACTTCGCCCCTACCCCGAGCGGCGGACGGCAGGCGATCACGGGCGCGACCTTACCGGTCGTTGCAGTTACCACCACGTCGGGCACCGGCAGCCACGTGACCCAGTATGTGGTCATCACCAACCCCGAAACAAAGGAAAAGCCCGGCTTCGGCTGCGACTACACCTGGGCCAGGCACGCGATTATCGACCCCGAGCTCATGCTCAGCCTGCCTCCGAGGATTACGGCGAGCACCGGCTTCGACGTCTTCTGCCACGCGCTTGAAGCCTACACCAGCCGCATGTCCACCCCCATCTCCGACCTCTACGCCGAGTGGGCGATCTCGATAGTCGGCAGATACCTGCGTGAGGCGGTCATACAGGGCGGCAGCCTCGAGGCCCGCTCGCAGATGGCGCTGGCGGACACGCTGGCGGGCATCGCCATCTCGATGGGCGGCGTGACCAACTGCCATGCCGTCGCCCATGCCGCTGGCGGCATCGACAACGTCGTGCACGGCGAATTCCTGGCGGCGCTCGCGCCGGTCGTCTACGAGTACGACATGCGCTCCAATCCGGACAAATACAAGGTGGTCGGGAAGCTGCTGAACCCCGCGGCTAAGACGGAGGGCCGCTCCGACGAGGAACTGCTGGCCGGCTCGATCGATGAGATCAGGGCGCTGCTCCGGGATATCGGGCTCGACAAGACGCTGCGCGAGGTCGGGGTGGGCCCGGACGTGCGCGCGATCGCCGAGGCGACGGTCGCCTATATGGGCGTGGGGCTGGATAACGACTATCAGACCCTGGACGCCGCCGACATCACCCGCCTGCTTGAAAAAGCCTACTGATTGCTGGAGGGATTCGGAATGGTTGATCTTGCGCACATCTCCAAAAAGGAACTCGGCAAGCTGTTCGACCACAGCGTGCTCCCCAAAAACGCCTGCGAACGGGAGATCCGGGAGGGCTGCCGCACCGCGCGCGCCTACAACTGCGCGGCGTTCTATTCCGCGACCAGCTACTGGACCCCTGTCGTCCGGGAGGAGCTGGCAGGGAGCGACCTTTTGATCGGAACGGGAATCGACTTTCCGTTCGGGGCCTCCCCCCTGCCCGTAAAGATCGCCCAGATGGAGGAGGCGCTCCGGGCGGGCTGCAACACCCTCGACCTGATCATCAACGTCGGGGCGGTCCGCGACGGCCGCTACGACGTGACGAAGGCGGAGCTGGACGCGTTCAAGCGCATCGCCGGGAAGGACGCGCTGACTAAGGTCATCCTGGAAGTGTGCTTCCTGACGGATGAGGAGATCACGCGGGTATGCGGGCTCATCGCCGAGGCGGGACTGGACTACGCGAAAACCTCCACCGGACAGTACGAGGGCCCCAGCATGGACCAGTTCCTTGTCATGAAAAAGGCGCTCACGGGCACCGGGGTCAGGCTGAAGGTGGCCGGCGTCAAATTCCCGCGTCCCCAGAACGCCTACGCCTTCATCAAGGCCGGGGCGGAACTCATCGGAACGCGGGCGTCCGGCCAGATCATCGACGCGTACGACCAGATGAAGGAAATCGGCCTCCTCTGACGGGCCGGGAAAGGAGAAGCTCTGTTTGGAACATTATATCGCGGCAATCGACGTGGGCACCACCGGCGCGAAAGCGATGATCATCGGGACGGACGGCTCGGTGGCGGGGCAGGGGTACCGGGAATACGGCGCCGCCTATCCCCGCCCCGGATGGGTGGAGCAGGATTCGGAGGAGATCGTCGAAAAGACCTTTGAGGCCTGCCGGCGCGCCGTGGAAGCGGCGGCCGTCGACCCCTCCCAGCTCGCCTGCGCCAGTTTTTCCTGCCAGCGGTCGACGTTCGGCTTCCTGGACGATGAAATGCGGATGATTGACCGCCGTCTCTACGGCTGGCAGGACCAGCGCGCGGCGGAGACGATCGACGAAACGGCCGGACGGATCGATCCCGGCGAACTCTACCGCATCAGCGGGATGCCCGTCTCGCCTCCCTTCGCCATCCATAAGCTCGTCTGGATTTTGAAAAACGACCCGGATACATACCGCCGCGCGAGGTGGATCGTACACCTCGGGGACTATGTGTCCTACCGGTTCGGCGCCGGGGAGCTGCGCGCCGAGCTGACGGCCGCCTGCACGCTGGGGCTGGTGGATTTCGCCGCGCGCGGCTGGTCCGACCGCATCCTGACGGCGACCGGTATCGACCGTGCAAAGCTGCCGCCCCTCGTGGAATCCGGCGCGCGAATCGGCTCGGTCTCAGCCGCGGCCGCCGCCCGCTCCGGGCTTCCGGAGGGACTGCCGCTGATCGCCGGTTCGGGCGACCAGCAGTGCGCCGCCATCGGCGCGGGCGTTGTGAGCGACGGCATGGCCTCCCTTACTCTTGGCACCTCCGGTTTTCTCGTGGCGGGCGCGCAGTCCCTCGACCTCAGCAAGACCGCCGGCCTGATGGCCCCGCTCTCCCCCGCCTTCGGCATCTGCGAGCTGGAGGCCAACCAGCTCGGGGCGGCGAGCGCCTATCGGTGGGCGCGCGACGTCCTCGCGGAGACGGAATGCGCCCGCGCGGAAGATACCGGCACGGACGCCTACCGGCTGATGGATATCCGCGCCGAACAAAGCCCGCCCGGTTCAAACGGGGTCGTCTTCCTTCCCCACCTGACCGGAAGCGGGTATCCCAACTGGGACCCCGACGCCAGAGGGGTCTTCGCGGGGCTGACCTTCTCGAGCACCAAAAACGACCTGCTCCGCGCCGTCATGGAGGGGATCACCCTCGAGGCGAAGGACATGTACGAGACAATGCGGGAATCCGGCGTCTCCATCCGTTCTCTCGCCATCACGGGGGGCGCCACGAAATCCCGCCTCTGGCGGCAGATCATCGCCGACATGTTCGCCACGGAAGTCAAGGTGCTTGCCGTCGCGGACGCGACGCTGGTCGGCGCGGCGATCATCGGCGCGGTGGGCGCGGGCCTCTTCGCCGACGTGCGGGAGGGTGCGCGCGAAATGGTGCACATCTCGCATACCGTGCCGCCGATCCCGGAAAACGCCGAGACCTACCGCCGACTCCACCGCGTCTACCGGGAGGTGTACGCCTCCCTGCGCGGCGGCGCTTTCCGGCAGCTCTCCTCCCTGTGACGGCGGGCGCTTCCGCCCGCCCCAAGCACCAAGTACCCGGCCGCATAACCACGCGGTAAAAATAAATATGAAGGAGCGATTTTATGAGCGCGGTTGAAAAACTGGACAACATTGAAGCCATCTGTTTTTTCCCGAAGGACTTTGACGGTTCCCGCCGATTCTTTGAGGACAAGTGGGGATTCCAGCCGAAGCGGATCCAGCCGACGGTGGAAAACCCCAACTTTATCGAGTATTCCTTCCGCGGCGCGACGATCGCAATCTGGGCGCGGGACGCCGTCGCCGAGATCATGGGCGAGCAGAACCTCATGGATGAGGCGCACAACTTCATGACCGCGATCAAGGTCCCGCGGGTGGAGGACGTGGACGAAATCTACGAGGATTTCACCTCCAAGGGAGTGGTCTGCATCAGCAAGCCCGAGACCTTCGGATTTGGTTCGCGCGCCGCCTACTTCCTCGACTATGAACGCAATATCTGGGAGATCTTCGCCTGGGTGGAGGGAGGGGACGGGCCCGCGCTCGTCAATCCATAAGGCAACCCATATCAAAAGAGGCCGCTGAACAGGTTCAGCGGCCTCTTTTTGGTATGTGCGCCTATTTCCGCAGGGAAAAATGTCCGCCGGGGCAGAGCGAAACGCAGAGCCCGCAGCCGGAGCACCGCTCCCGGACGACCCGGACGCGGTCTCCCTCCCGGACGACCGCGCCGTCGAGGCAGGCGGTGACGCAGGGACAGCCGCCCTCCCCGCAGCTTTGCCCGCAGGGGGAATCCAGCGAGGCATGCAGACGGCGGGTGAGGATCTCCTCAAAGGGGGAGAGGGAGTCCAGCGCGATCCCGCGCAGCTCCTCGACCGAGCCATACCGGTGCACCCGCATCCACGCCTCCAGATCCTCCACCGTCCGGGTGATCCGCCCATATCCTCCCAGCAGGACCGCCGAGCCCAGCTGGACCACCGAAGCTCCCAGCATGAGGAATTCCAGCGCGCTGAGCGCGTCCTCCACCCCGCCCATCGATGCGATCTGGCAGTCCGCCAGCTGGCTGAGCATGGCGGTCGCCGCCAGCGAAACCGGACGGATATGCGGGCCGGAATACCCGCCGATCGTGGGCGTCCGGGAGCGGCCGCGCTCGACGTCCACCCCGATGAGCCCGGAGAGGGTTTCGATCGCGCTGACAGCCTTCGCCCCGGCGCGCTCCACCGCCTGGACGAACTCCCGGGAGGACGCCGCGTGATGGGGCAGCCGCACCATCACGGGGACGGAGACCTTTTGGGTGACCTGCCGGATCATCTCGTAGATCTCATCCGGATGGATCGCGAGGTTCTCCATCTTGGTCCCGATGGGGGTGAAGCAGCAGAGCTCCAGCGCGTCCGCGCCGAAGCGATCCACCGCCGTGGCGGTGTAGGCCAGCTCGGAGGGGGTGCCGCCGCGGATGTTGCAGATCAGGAAGCTGTCCCCCTTCCGGACCTGCGAAAGCTCCCGCTCCAGCTGCTCGAAGGACAGCGTGCTGTAGAGCGTCGTATTAAGTAGCCGCCCCTCCTGCCGGTAGATGCGCGGCCGGAGAAGCTGGCTCTTTTCCAGTGTGATGGTTTCGGTGACGACGGCCGCCGCCCCCGCGTCGATCGCCTTTTGGATCGACGCGGCGTCCCGCGACCAGGGACCGGCCGCCACGATGACCGGGTTTTTCAGGGGCAGGCCCATAAAATCCACCGCTGTGCACATACCGCTTCCCCTCCCCTCACTCGAACTGCTCATAGATATTCTTCTTATTGCCGCAGGATTTGCGGATCTTCAGCTTGGATTTCAGCACGATCTCCTGCGTTTCGATGTCGTAAAGCTCGCTGTTCTCGATAAGGTCGATCAGCCGCCGGGCCGCCACCGTCCCCAGCCGCTCATACGGATGCTCCACCGTGGTGAGCGCCGGGCAGACGACCGTGGCCATCTCGGAGTCCGTGAAGCCGGCGACCGCCAGCTGGCGGGGAACCGCGAGCTTCTCCTCCTGCGCCGCCTTCATGATGCCGACCGCGATGCCGTCATCGGCGGCAAAAAACGCCTGCGGCAGGGCTTCCCCCTCCGCGAGCATCTCCTTTAAAACGATGTACCCGCCCCGGACGCTGTCCTCCGTCTCCAGAATGGGACAGCCGCCCGCGTCCAGGCCGCCCGCCGCGAGCGCCTGCAAAAAGCCCGCCGTGATCTGCGGCTTTTCCGGATAGTCCGCCTCGGTCTGCACCAGCGCGATACGGGTGTATTTCATGTCGATCAGGTGGGCGGTGAGCTTGGCGGCGGCGTCCTGGAAGTTGATGCTGCAGTTGTTCTCGCTCTCCGCGTCCGCGCACTTCCCGATCAGGACGACGGGAATCCCCGCCTGCCGGAGCGGCCCGAGCTCCGGCGGGGCTTCGTAGCCGCGCACCAGGATCACGCCGTCCGGCCGGGAGGCCGCGACCGCGCGGATGCTTCCGTTCTCCCCGCCCCGAAAGCCGCTCGTCTCGCAGATCGTCAGCTGGTAGCCGTTGGCCTGCAGGACCTGGCGGATGCCGGCAAGAATGCCGTAATACCGCGGCAGGACCGGGACGATCAGGACGACGGCGCCGGTTTTTTTCCTGGGCGGCTTGGCGGCCAGCTTGGGCGAATAGTTGCAGGACTCCAAAATCCCCAAAACGCGCTCCCTCGTCTCGGGCGCGACGGTCTCGGGATGGTTGATGACGCGGGAAATGGTGGCGATGGAAAGCCCCGCCTGCCGTGCGATCTCCCGGATATTCAAAAGCCTCACCTGCCGTTTCTGGACGCATCCTGTCTTTTTTTCCATCTTAGCACAGCAATCCCTTTTCATCAAGTATTCCGCGTGAAGTTTCCGAATAATCAGTGAAACATATCCCGGTAACATCGTTATGTTACATCAGTTCCAGCGCAAGCGACCCCATTCACTCGTTCAGCCGGCGGGTGGTAATTTTAAAAAATTTGCTCCGTTTCAAGCGTTTTACACAACAAATCCGGGTTTATTTCTGTCGATGTAACGATTGACAGCCTTTTGGCAATGTGGTATTTTGTAAATGTAACAAGTGCATTTGTTACATTCCATTTTCATCAGCGGGTCTGCGCGCGAATTCCCGCGGAGGGCACTGGAAAGCTGATTTCTGTGTGTGTCACGAGTTTCTCGTGAGTAAGGAGGAAACAGAATGTTTAAGAAAATTCCAAAAGGCTACGGGCTCAACGAATGTCCCCCCCTGCGGGAAGCGATCGCCCTTGGATTTACGCATCTGCCGGTGCTGCTGCTGAACACGGTCCCGATCCCGCTGCTGATCGGCGGCGGAATCGGCCTGCCGGCCTCGGAGATCACCATTTTGATCGCCGCCTGCCTGTTTGTCGCGGGCATCGCCAGCATCCTCCAATCGATCGGCGCGGGTCCCGTCGGCGCGCGGCTGCCGGTCTTTCTGGGCAACAGCTTCGTCTTCGTGGCGCCGGGCATCGCCATCGCCGCCCAGCACGGGCTCGACACCTTCACGGGCGCCTGCCTGGTCGGCAGCGTCGTCTGCCTGATCGTGTGGGGCGGACTCTACAAGCAAATTGCAAAGCTGGTAAAGCCCTACATCTCCGGCACGATCGTGGCGATCCTCGGCATCAGCCTGTGCGGCGTGGCGATCGGCTACTGCGCGGGCGGCACCGGGAGCGCCGACTACGGCTCCCTGAGCAACTACCTGCTGGCCGGCGGCACCATCCTGCTGACCCTCTTCCTCCAGCGGTTTACGAAGGGGCTCCTGCAAAAATGCGCCGCGCTCGTCTCGATGGTCGTCATGACGGCGGTCTACGGCTTTATGGGGAAGCTGGATTTTTCCGAAATGATCCAGTCCGCGTGGCTCCGGGTGCCGCAGCCGCTGCACTTCGGCATCCGCTTTGAGCTGGGCACCATCGTGACGGTGAGCTTCCTCTGCCTTGTGGCCCTGCTCGAGCTGCTCGGCGACCAGACCACCGCGGCCAACCTCGCCGAAAACCGGTTGCCCACCGGAAAGGAACAGCACGGCGGCATCCTCGCGCAGGGGATCAGCAGCGTGTTCGGCTCGCTCTTCAATCTCTGCCCGACCATTTCGATCAGCGCCAACCTCGGCCTCTGCGGCCTCACCGGCGTCACCAGCCGCTTTGTGATCGCGATCACCGGCGTGCTGGTCATGCTCTGCGGCATCTGCCCGAAAATCTGCGCCGTCTTCACCCTTGTCCCCAACGCGGTGCTCGGCGGCGTGGCGCTGATGACCTTCGGCGTCATCATCCTCTCGGGCATCAACATCCTCAAGAACTGCGAAATGGGCAACCGCGAAACCACAATCGTGGGAATTTCGCTGGCGGTCGGCATCGGGTTCAGCGCGGTGGCGGACAGCCTCGCGGCTTTCCCCTTCTGGGTCACCTCGATGCTCAGCGGCCTGCCGGGCACCGCCATCACCGCCATCCTGCTCAGCGTCCTGATCCCCGCCGAAAAGAAGGCGAAAGACACCGTATCAGAATAGGGGGCTCCTCATGAAAACCATCCTTTACCAAAACGCCGACTGGATTTTGACGATGGACGGCGACCGCCGCCGCTACCGCCACGGCGACCTGCTGATCAGCGGGAATGAGATCGTGGACATCGGCGAGCGCCTCGCCGAAAAGCACCGCGCGACCACCCCCGTCGACGAGGTGGTCGACGCCTCCGGGCGCGTCATCCTCCCGGGGTTCGTCAACGTCCACCACCACACCTGGCAGTCCCTCATCCGTAACATCAACGTTGCAAACGGGCTGGTGCTCGAGCCGTGGCTCCAGGTGATGTTTGAAATCTTCAAGGACCTGACTCCGGAGGTCGCCCGGGCGGGCGTCTACGCCGGGCTCGGCGACGCGCTCAAAACCGGCTGCACCACCTCCAACGACCTCTTCTATCCCCACCCGGTGGAGGGGCTGGTGGAGGCGACGATCCTGGCGGCGGAGGAGATCGGCATCCGGTTCCATCCCAACCGCGGCTTTGAATCGCTGGCAAGCAACATCGTCCCGCCCGAAATCATCAGCGCGCCGGAGGAGATCATCGCGGACACCGAGCGCCTCGTGAAGCGTTACCACGACCCGTCGCGGTTTTCCATGTGCCGGGTGGGCGTCGCGCCCAGCATGCCGCAGTACGGCACCCTCGAAAGCCTGCGCGCCGCGCTCGACCTCGCGGAAAAATACGACCTGCTCGTGCACGGGCACCTGGCGGAAAGCCGCTATGAGACCGAATTCACCCTCGAAAAATTCGGCTGCCGCCCCTTTGAATGGTTCCGGCGGCACGACCTGCTGGGCGAGCGCTTCTACTACGCGCACTGCGTCCACATCAACGAGGAGGAGGTGCGGCAGATGGCGAAGACGAACACCGGCATCGCGCACTGCCCCATCTCCAACATGTTCCTGAATTCCGGTGTGAGCCCCATCCCGGCCTACCTCAAGGCGGGCGTCAGCCGCATCGGCCTCGGCGTGGACGGCGCGGCCAGCAGCAACTCCTCCAACATGATGGAGGAGATCCGCAGCGCCTATCTCGTCAACCGGCTCACCTGGGGCCGGGACGCCGTCGGCCCGGAGGACATCCTCTACCTCGCCACGGCCGGCGGGGCCAAAACGCTTGGCCGCGACGACATCGGTTTCCTCGCGCCCCATATGGCGGCCGACCTGGTCGTTATGGACTGGAACCAGCTGCAATATGCCGGCGGCTGCAACGACCCCGCGGCCTGCATCGTCATCAGCGGCGACCCCCGCATGGTGAAGGACGTCGTGGTCAACGGGGAAACCGTCGTCAGGGACGGGAAGCTGACCCATATCGACGAGGCCGGGATGTGCGGGCTCGTCAACCGCGTCGGCAGGGAGCTGCTGACGAAGGCGTCCGTCCGGGAACCCCGGCTGAAGGCCGACCTGGTTTGACCTCCTCTCATTCACGATATCGCACCGCAAAGAAGCACACCCTCCGCACATTCCAAAGAATGTGCGGAGGGTGTGTCTCTCTATTCCGCGGGGTTCGCCCCGGCGCGCAAAAAAAGGACGCAGACGCGTCCTTTTTTATGGTCCTGTTTCACGCCCCTAATCCTCCGCGTAGGCGAGCAGGGTCTCCGCCGTGCGGGAGTCGATCGCGAGGACGTCGACCAGCCCCGCGCGCAGGCTGCCGACGAGCGGGGGCACCTTGTCGTCGCTGGCGATGCAGGCGCAGGAGTGGCGGGCGCTGCGCAGCGCCTCGAGTCCGATGCTGATCGTCCGCTCGTCGAGGGAGGGGTCCACGATCTCCCCCCGCTCGTTGATGAAGCGGCAACAGATGCAGCCCACCGAACCGCTCCGGTGAAGCTGCTGAAGCTCCTCTGTGGAAATGTATCCGGTGCGCCACAGGCAGTTCTCCTCGCTGAGTACGCCGATGTTCGGGAACGCCACGTCCACGCCGTTGACCTGGTTGATGATGTGGCTGATCTTGGAGTCGTGCAGCAGGAGGTCCACAATGATGGAGTTCTCCACCACCACCGGACAGGGCAGCGTGTTGAGCGATTTGACCCCCAGCTTTTGGGAAAAGTGCCGCACGATCTCATTGGCGAAGTTGTTGCTGTCGGCGTTGTCGAGATTCCCGGCGATCTGGAGGATGACCGAGGCGGGCATCGAAACCTCCTGCAGGTGTTCCGCCAGCTTCAGCAACGTATAGCCCCATGCGATCCCGATTTTGTCCCCGTCCCGCAGGAAGCCCTGGAAAAAGGGCGCGGCCTGCCGCACGGTATCGGCCAGCGCCCGTTTGTCGTCCGCGTAGGGCGATTCGGTCACCAGCACATGCTCGAGCCCGAACCGCGCCCGGATACGCTCCTCCAGCTCGTGCACGTCGCCGCAGGGCGGCGGGCTGATCTGGATATTCACGATCCCGTCCTCGCGCGCCTTGGCGAGCAGGCGGGACACCTTCGGGCGCGACAGCCCCATTTCGGCCGAAATCTCGGCCTGGTTCAGGTTGTCCAGATAGTAGAGCCGCGCGACGGTATAGAGCAGCTGCCCATCTCTGTTCATCGTCTTCCCCCCACGGTTGATTCCCATTATTTTGCTTCCTTCTCTTTCTCTAGAATAGAAAAAAATGATTGCTTTGTCAATAGATTTGGACTAAATTTCAAATTTAGTTTTTACTTTTCGAGAATAGTTTCAATTATTTTGTGTTTTATTCGTTTTTCCGGAAATAATCGTGTCCGGTTTTTTTGATCCTCGCCCATATCTGTAATTTCGCAAGCAACAAATTGAACAAATTTTCACTATTTAAGGATAAAACCAATAAATACGCATTCTTATTCTGGTTTTCTTGACAAAATTGATCTAAATTTCAATTATTTGCTTGAAAAACGCTCGGAAATGCCATATAGTAGGAACTGCAACAAGCAATCACCTGCAGAGTGAACGCAATTTCAAATTTCCACACAGGAGGTCAGCAGACCATGCAAAAGGAGCTCTTGTTCCACGGGCCCGCCTCAGAGGTCATCACGCCGTTCACAGCCGACGGGCGGATTGACTTTGCGCTGCTCGAAGAGGAGATCGAATACCTGATCACAAACGGCATCACCGGCGTATTTGTCAACGGCCTCGCGAGCGAGGCGCTCATGTTCCCCACCGAGCAGCGCGTGGAAGCGGTGCGCAGGGCCGTCAAGGCCGCGGACGGCCGGATTCCCGTGCTCGGCAACCTAATCTACAACAGCGTCGACATGGCCGTGGACTGCATGAAGCGGTATGAGGAATGCGGGTGCGGCGCGATCATCATTACGCCGCCCCTCGTCTACAAATACACCGAGGAGGGTCTCTACCGCTACTTCGCGGGGATCGCGGGCCAGACCAAGCTGCCCGTCTATCTCTACAACGCCCCCGAGACGGGCAACAAGCTCTCCCCCGAGCTCATCGGGAGGCTCTTTTCCGAGGTCCCCAACCTGTGGGGCTACAAGGACAGCACGCAGGACATCATCCACCAGCAGACGATGCTGCGCCTCATCGGCAGGGACCGCCACTTTGAACTGATGGCCGGCAGCGACGCGCAAATCCTCACGACGAGCCTGCTGGGCGGCGTGGGCGTCTTCTCCCTGCTAACCTGCATCTTCCCCAAGCTCATCGTCGGCATCTGCGGGGCGATCGACAGGGGCGACTGGGAGACCGCGAGGGCCATGCAGGAAAAGATCCTGCGCGTGCGCCAGGCGATGAAGATCGGGCCCTTTATGGCGGCCTACAAATTCGTCGGCGAACTTGTCGGCGCGCCGCTCGGCCGGATAAAAGCCCCGTTGAGCGAGGTAAGCGAGTCCGACAAACAAAAAATCGTAACCATCCTGAAGGAACAGGAGATGCTTTAACCAAAACAAGGCCAAGGAGGACCGGATATGAACAGAAAACAGTTAGCCAAAATGATGGACCACACGATTCTCAAGGCGACCGCCACCCCCGCGCAGGTCGAGCAGATCTGCCGGGAGGCGCTCGAGATCGGCGCGGCGTCGGTCTGCATCAACCCCTGCAACATCGAACAGGCCAGGCGCCTGTTGGACGGCAGCGGCGTCAGGGTCTGCACCGTCATCGGCTTCCCGCTCGGCGCGAACACCCCCGAGGTGAAGGCGTTCGAGACGCAGGACGCCATCCGGCGCGGCGCCGAGGAGGTGGACATGGTCATCAACGTGGGAGCCCTGCTCGCGGGCGACGACGAGACTGTCTACCGCGACATCAAGGCCGTTGTGGACGCCGCAGCGGGCACCCTCACAAAGGTCATCATCGAGACCTGCTACCTCTCCGACGATCAGAAGAAGACCGCCTGCGAGCTTGCGATGCGCGCGGGAGCGGACTTTGTCAAGACCTCCACCGGCTTCGGCACCGGCGGCGCGACCCCTCACGACGTCGCCCTCATGCGCGGCGTGGTCGGCTCCAAGCTGCAGGTCAAGGCCTCCGGCGGGATCCGCACCTACGAGGACGCGGCGGCCGTGGTGGAAGCGGGCGCCGACCGGCTGGGCGTCTCGGCCAGCCTGACCATTCTGCAGGGGATTCCGGAATAATCCCTGCTTTCTGTGGGAGAGAAGAAGATGTTTGATACCGTGATATCCGGCGGCGTGATCATCTCCGCCCACGACCGCTACAAGCCCCTTTCGGGCAGCGTCGGCATAACGGACGGCCGCATCGCCTATGCGGGGCCCCATCCGCTCACGGCGGCGGACGGGCGCGCCTTTGTGGACGCGCGCGGAAAGATCGTGATGCCCGGGCTCGTGAACGGGCACTGCCACGGCGATATGGGCTTTGCCAAGGGCGGCGCGGACAACACCACGCTGGGCGAGCAGATGGAGCGGTTTGCGGAACACAACTGGTATTACGACCGCGTCACCGACGAGGACCGCTACCACGCCCGCCTGCTGACCTATGCCGAGGCGCTGCTCAGCGGCACCACGATGCTGGTGGAGAACATGTACTGGAGCCTCGGGCCCCTCTCGCAGGAGGCGTTTGCGAAGATCGGCCTGCGCGGCGCGCCGGCGGAGGATGTGCGATACGACTTTTACCGTTCGGACGGGTTTTTGACCGACGGGATGCTCGAGGCCTTCCAATCCCGCTGCCGGGAGTACGGCCTCATCCCCCTGCTCGGCACGCTGCCGGAGGAGGAATTCACCCGGGAGCGCCTGCGCCGGGTACGGGAGATCGTCGAAAAGAGCGGCTGCCATTTCACGAGCCACCTCGCGGAGACCCCCTGGCGCCACGCGGCCGCGGTGGAGCGGATGGGCGAAAGCCCCGTCAGGGCGCTCGACCGCTGCGGCCTGCTGACGGAAAAATACATCGGCTCCCACGCGGTCTACCTCGACGGGGAGGAGATCGCGCTGATGGCAAAGCGGGGCGCCAAGGTGGTGAACACCCCCATCTGCGAGATGAAGATCGCCGACGGACTCGCCCCTATCCCCGCGCTTCTGAAGGCGGGGGTAACCGTGGCGCTCGGCACCGACGGCGCCATGTGGAGCAACTCCAACGACCTCTTCCGCGAGATGAAATGCCTGCTGCTCGTCCACAGCCTGCACGGCGGGGTACGCACCCTCACGGCGCACGACGCGCTCGACATGGCCACCGTGAACGGCGCGAAGCTCTTCGGCCTCGAAAACGAGCTCGGCACCATCGAGCAGGGCAAGCTGGCCGACCTCATCCTCGTGGACGCCTCCCGCCCGCACATGACGCCGCTGCTGACGGGGCGCGCCGAAAACGTGAGTTCCAACGTCGTCTACTGCGCCACCGGCGCGGATGTGACCGACGTGTTCGTCGGCGGCCGCCGCCTGGTGCAGGACCGCCGCATCCCCGGACTCGACCTCGGGGAGATTCAGCGGCGGGTCGCCGCCGTCTCCGAAAAAGCCCTCGGGGCGGACTGAACCCCCCGCCCCCATGACAACAGGAACCTTATCAAAACGCCTGCAAGGAGGAAATTATGAAAAAGCTCATCTCTACCGTTTTAAGCCTCTGCCTCATCCTGACGCTGCTGGCGGCCTGCGGCGGCAAGCCCGCCGGCGAAGCAGCCCCGGCGGATTCCGCCGCTCCCGCGGCGGACGGCGGGGACGCCGTGCGCGTCGTACTCATCGGCAACCAGAAGTTCGGCGACAACGGCCCCATGGACGACATGGCCGCCGCGGGCGAACGCGCCGCCGCCGAGCTGGGCGTGGAGTTCAAAAAGATCGAATCCTCCCCCGCCTCCTTTGAGGAGGACATCCGCAGCATGTCGCAGGAGGGCTACGACCTCGTGATCACCACCTTCGGCTACATGTCCGACGCGACCAAGCTGGTGGCGCAGGAGTTCCCCGACACCAAGTACGCCGCCATCTTCCAGGAGATCAACACCCCCGAGGAGCCGGTCGCCAACCTGTGGGACGCCGTCTTCCGCGGCCAGACCACCTTCTATGTCGACGGCTACATCGCGGGGCTGGCCACCAAGACCAACCGCGTGGGCTTCATCGTCGGCGGCGAGGAGCCCGGCCCGAACGCCGAGGGCAACGGCTTCATGCGCGGCGTGCGCGACGCCAACCCCGACGCGGTGGTGGAATTTGCCTATGCCAGCTATGAGGACAGCGCCAAGGCCAAGGAGGTCGCGCTCGCCATGATCGACAAGGGCTGCGACGTCATCCAGGGCGACTGCGCCGCCCCCGACGCGGGCATCATCGAGGCGGTGAACGAGACCGGCAAGGACGTCTTCGTCATGAGCTGCATCATGGACTACACCGACGCAAGCAAAAACTTCGTCGGCACGATCAAGATGAACTACGGCACCGCCGTCTACGACGCGATTCAGGCGGTCGTCGACGGGAACTTCCCCGGCGGGCAGCAGGGCATCCGCGACATCACCAATGACGGCTACTACCTCTACTGGGAGGCGTACGACTCCTTCCCCGAGCGCACCGACAATGCGGAATACGCCGCGGCTTTCAAGGACGCCATCGCCAAGGGCAAGGAGATCGAGGCGAAGATCAAGGCGGGCGAGCTCGTGGTCGAGTTCGACCCCATCGCGCCCGACTGGAACCGCATCGCGGCTGAATAGGCATCCCCCGGCGGGCCCTGCGCCGCGTTCGAGCGCGGCGCAGGGCCGCTTTCAAAAAAACGGGGCGGCCCCGCCGTCCGCATCAAATTTTCCGGGAGGTAAACTGTTATGGCAAATCAGGCTAGCAAGGCAACCGCGCCGACCGTCGACGGAAAGGTCTACCACCTGCGTCTCGCCAAGGGGGACGTCCCCCCTTACGTCGTCCTGCCCGGCGACCAGGCCGCGACCGAACACATCTCCGCCGTCTGGCAGGATACGAAGGAGATCGCTTACAACCGCGAATACCGCACCGTGACGGGCGTTTATGAGGGCTTCGACATGGCGATGACCTCCACCGGCATCGGCTGCCAGCCGGCGGAAATCTGCCTCAACGAGCTCAAGAAGGTGGGCGTGCACACCTGCGTCAAGGTGGGCTGCGCCGAAGCGATCCGCACCGACCTCGACCTCGGTGACATCATCATCCCCGCCGCCTGCATGCGGAAGGGCGGCGCCGTGACCCACTACGTGAAGCCCGAGTTCCCCGCCTTCGCCGACCCCCGCGTCGTAAAGGCCCTCATCGAGGCCTGCCGCCGGCTCGGCTACCGCTACACGATGGGCGTGGTCTGCTCGATCAGCTCCTACTACGTCGGCCAGGGCCGTCCGCTCGACGGGGACGAGGAGAGCTTCTTCCCGCCCGAGGCTGCGAACGTCGTCGACCGTCTGCGCAACGCGAAGGTCGTGGCGATCGACAACGAAACGGCCGGCGAGCTGGTCATGGGCTACCTGCACAAGATGCGCATGGGCGCGGTACTGGCTGTGAACGCGAACCGCGTCACCGGAGCCTGGGGCGACAACGGCGGCGAGGAGAAGGCCTGCCGCATCGCGAGCGAGGCGATCCGCATCCTGCGGGAGACGGACACCGAAAAAACCATCCGCACGCTCTACGCCTGAGGCGGAACCGAGAAACAGGAAAGGGGACCGACTATGAAAAAACTCGATCAGATACTCGACCCGAAGACGGAGGACGGGAGATCCTACTACCTGCACCTGCGGGAGGGCGACATGCCCGGCTATGTGATCATTCCCGGTTCTCCCGAGCGCACCGCAAAGATCGCCGCCAACTGGGAAAACGTGCGGGATGTGGCCCACAGCCGCCACTACATCTCCAAACGCGGCGTCTACCAGGGCATGGAGCAGGGCACCACCTCCACCGGCATCGGCGCGCTCAGCGCGGAGATCTGCTTAAACGAACTGAAAAAATCCGGCGTGCACACCGTTCTGCGCGTGGGCACCACCGGCTGCATCGACCCCAATTTTGAAAACGGCGACCTGCTCATCCCGGTGGCGTGCATCGCCCGGGACGGCTCCTCCGAGTGCTACATCGACCCCGAATTCCCCTCCTTCGCCGATCCCGTCATGGTCATGGCGCTGGCGGAGGCGTGCGAGCGGCTCGGCTTCCGCTACGGGCTCGCGCTCGAATACACCGCGGGCTCCTTCTACCTCGGGCAGGGCCGCCCGCTCGGCGACGAGCCGGACAGCTACTGGCCCTCCTGGGCGAAGGACATCATGCCCGACATCGAGCAGCAGGGCGTCAAGGTGCTCGAGATGGACACGGCCGGCCAGTTTATCATCGGCTATCTGCACGGCATGCGCATCGCGGCGGTCCTTTCGGTGGTCGCGGCGCGCAAGAACAACAATTTTGCCTACAACAACGGCGAGGAAAAAGCCTGCCTGGCTGCATCCGAGGCACTCAAAATCCTGAAGGAGTGGGATGAGCGGGGCGAGTTCGGGAGGTAAGGTCCATGCCCTCTGCAATCGAGCTTCTCCACATCACCAAGCGCTACCCCGGCGTCATCGCCAACGACGACGTCTCCATCCGCATCGGGCAGGGCGAGATCCACGGCCTGATCGGGGAGAACGGCGCAGGCAAATCCACCATCATGAGCATCCTCTACGGCATGGTGAAGCCGGACGAGGGGACCATCAAAATTTTCGGGCAGGAGTGTGAAATCTCCTCCCCGATGGACGCCATCCGCCGCGGCATCGGCATGGTGCACCAGCACTTCATGCTGATGCCCGACGAGACGGTGCTGCGCAACATCATCCTCGGCCGCACCCCGCGCAGGGGGCTTTCGATCGACGAGACGCGCGCCGCCCGGGAGATCACCGAAATTATGGACCGCTACAGCCTCAAGGTGGACCTCGGCGCGAAGATCAGCCAGATCTCGGTAGGCGAAAAGCAGCGGATCGAAATCCTCAAGGCGCTCTACCGGCAGGTAAAAATCCTCATCCTCGACGAGCCCACCGCAGTGCTGACCCCCGCCGAGACGGACGGGCTTTTGAACATCATGCGAAAGCTCCGGGAGCAGGGCTGCACGATCGTCTTCATCACCCACAAGCTCAAGGAGGTCCTGGCCGTCACCGACCGGGTCACGATCATGCGCAAGGGGGTCGTCACCGGCGCGGGCGAGACCTCCGAAATGAACGTACGCAGGCTCTCCGAACTGATCGTCGGGCGCGAGGTCGCCACCGAGGTCCCGATGAAGCCCTTTTCGCCCGGCGAAAAGGTGCTCGAGCTCCGGGAGGTGCGCACCGCGCCCCGGCCCGGGCGAATGCCGCTGCACGACGTGTTCCTTTCGGTGCGGCGCGGCGAGATCGTCGGCGTGGCGGGGGTCGAGGGCAACGGCCAGTCCGATCTTGCGGAGGCAATAGCGGGCATGATCCCCCTTGAGGCGGGCAGCGTCCGCCTCTGCGGCCGCGAGATCGGCCGGGACTCCATCCGCCGCAGGCGGCAGAAGGGGATCGGGCACGTGCCGGAGGACCGCCTCAAAACGGGCGTCTCCAAGAGCTGCACGATCAGCGAAAACCTCATCCTCAACCGCTATTACACCCCGCCCTACTCAAAGCGCGGCGTCTTTTCCCACGCGAAGATCTCCCGCTTTTCCGAGGAGCTCTGCAAAAGCTTCCTCGTCAAGACCCCTGACGCGACCTATCCGCTCTCCACCCTGTCGGGCGGCAACATGCAGAAGGTCGTCTTCGCGCGGGAGTTCGAATCGTCGCCCGAGCTGCTGATCGCGGCGCAGCCCACGCGGGGCGTGGACATCGGTGCGATCGAATACATCCACGGCAAGCTGGGCGAGCTGCGCGACGAGGGCAGGGGCATCCTGCTCATCTCCGCCGAACTCGACGAGATTCTCGCCCTCTCCGACCGGATCGTCGTCATGTACGAGGGGGAGCTTGTGGGGCAGTTCCTGCGCGGCGAGGCGGACGAATATGAGATCGGCGAATACATGCTGGGCGCGAAACGCCGGGAGGTGCGCGATGAAGAATAGTCTTTGGGCCAAGCGCATACGCGGCGCGGGCAAAGCGGTCGGCCGCCAGGTGGCGATGATGCTGGTCGCAATCGTGATCGTCATGATCTTCCTCGCCGTCTCCGGCTACGACCCCGCCGCCGTGCTCCAGGGGCTGGGGCGCGCCTTCACCCGCGACCTGGCCGGCACCATCCGCTGGGCCACCCCCCTCATCCTGGCGGGGGTCGCGGTCTGCATCCCCTTCAAGGCCGAGGTCTTCAACCTCGGCGTGGACGGGCAGATCTACCTGGGGGCGATCGCCTCCACCTGGATCGCGCTGGCCCTGCCGGAGACGACCGGCAGGCTGGGGCTTTTGCCCGTCTTTCTCGCCGGGGCGGCGGCGGGTGCGCTCTTCGCGCTCATCCCGGCGCTCATGAAGGTCTATTTCGGCACCGACATGGTCGTCACCACTCTGCTGCTCAACTTCGTCGGCCAGCTGCTGACCGAGTTCATGGCAGCCGAAGTGATGCGCGACCCGGAAAAGATCACCCAGATGAACGCGAGCCGTACCCTCCCCGAGGCTCTCTGGATGCCCAAGCTGGGGGCGTTCGGCGCCTCCTCGGCGAGCGTCGGCATCTACCTGGCGGTCATCGTCGCGCTCATCGCCGCCTTCCTCTTCTTCAAAACCACGCTGGGGTATGAGATCAAGCTCGTGGGCACCAACCAGCAGTTCGCCCGCTACGGCGGTATGAAGCCCAACGGCATCATATTGAAGGTCATGGCGCTCAGCGGCGCGGTGGCCGGCGTCATCGGGGCCATGGAGGTCACGGCGGTGCAGCACAAGCTGATCGCCGCCTTCAACCCCGACATCGGGTTCGACGGCATCGTGGTCGCGCTGCTCGCCAACAACAACCCCCTCGGCGTCATCCTGTCGGGCTTCTTCTTCGGCGCGCTCAAGAACGGCGGCAGCATCATGCAGCGGGTCACCAGCGTGCCCCAGATCGTCACCGAGATCATCATGGCCATCATCATCCTCACAATCAGCGCGGACGTCGGCTTCAAATTCATCCGCAGAAGGAAGGAGCGAAAGACCCATGGAAATGCTGTTTAACGCGAGCGTGTGGGCCGCCGCCGTGCGGGTGGCCACTCCCCTTCTGCTGGCGGCATTCGGCTGCCTGCTCTGCGACAAGGCGGGCATCACCAACCTCGCCATCGACGGCTTCATCACCGTGGGCTGCTTCATCTGCGTGGCCGTGACGGACCAGTGCGGCGGCAACGTCTGGCTCGGGATGCTGGGCGCCGTCGCCGGCACCGCCCTCTACAGCGCGATCTTCGGACTGGCGGTCGTGCGCTTTCGGGCCAACCACATCATCGCGAGCATCGCGATGAACCTGTTGAGCGGCGGGCTCACCACCTTTTTGATGGCGGCCGTCTTCAATACCCAGGGGCTCTACCGCCTCTCGAACATCCAGAAGCTCCCCCTCTTCCACCTCGATTTCCTCGATGGCATCCCTTTCGTCAACGCGTTCCTCAATAACCAGAGCTACGTCGTCCTGCTCACGATCGCGCTCATCTTCGTCATGCGCTTTCTGCTGCGGCGGACGGAATACGGCCTCAAGGTGACCGCCCTCGGGCAGTCGGAGGGCGCGGCGAAATCCGCCGGCATCTCCCCCGCGCGCATCCGCTGGAGCGTGGTGCTCCTGTCGGGGGCGTTCTGCGGGCTCGCGGGGGCCTACCTCTCCACCACCATCCTCTCGGAGTTCTCGGAGGGCATGGTGGCAGGGCGCGGCTTCACCGCCTATACCGCCGTCGTCTTCGGCGGCTCCAACCCCATCGGCGTGGCGCTCGTCACCCTGCTCTTCGGCTTCGCGGACGCCATCGGCATCCGGGTGGAGCTGCTCGGCACAGGCATCCCCTCGTCGATCATCTCGATGCTGCCCTACGTGCTGGCCCTCGTAGTCCTCACGATCAGCTCCGTCTCCACCAAGCTCCGGCAGGACGGCCGGTTCCATCTGCGCCCCCTCTCGGTTGGGAGCCACAATCTATCATAAAGGAAGGATTTTATGTCCAGGGTTACTTTGATCGTCCTTGACAGCGTGGGCGTGGGCGCCCTGCCCGACGCCGCCGCGTTCGGCGACGAGGGGGTCTTCACCCTCGGCCACGTCAAGGAGTATGCGGAAAAAAACATGGGCGGCTTTCGCGTCCCCAACCTGCGCGCCCTCGGCCTCTATAACATCGACGGCCTCGGGCTTGAGGGGGTGGACGCCCCCCGCGCGAACTACGGCAAGTGCCGGGAGTTCGCCCCCGCCAAGGACACCACCACCGGCCACTTCGAGATGAGCGGCCTGCTCGTGGAAAAGCCGAACAAGATTTTTCTGGACGGCTTCCCCAGGCGGATCACCGACGAATTGGAAAAGCGCATCGGCGTGGGGGTGATCGGCAACTACCTCGCCTCCGGCACCGAGATCATCCAGGTGCTCGGCGAGGAGCATATGCGCACCGGCCGCCCGATCATCTACACCTCGGCGGACAGCCTTATGCAGATCGCCATGCACGAGCAGATTATCCCCCTCGAACGGCAGTACGAGATCTGCCGCATCGCCCGCGAGCTGCTGATGGGGGACGACACCGTTTCCCGCATCATCTGCCGCCCCTTTGTCGGCTCCCCCGAGACCGGCTTCACCCGCACCGAAAACCGCAAGGACTTTTCGATCGACCCGCCGGGCAAAACCGTCCTCGAGTACCTGAAGGACGCCGGGCGCGACGTCATCGCGGTCGGCAAGATCGAGGACATCTTCAATAACGTGGGCATCACCGAGGTCGACCACACCCGCAACAACCGGGAGGGGATCGCGTCGACCCTTAAATACCTCGAACGCGATTTCGACGGGCTGCTCTTCGTGAACCTCGTGGACTTCGACATGCTCTACGGCCACCGCAACAACGCCCGGGGCTATGCCGAGGCGCTCGAATATTTCGATGAAAAGCTCCCCGAAATCCTCGCGCTCCTGAAGGAGGACGACATCCTCCTCATCACCGCCGACCACGGCTGCGACCCCACCACCAAGGGGACCGACCACACCCGCGAATACATCCCCCTGCTCGTGTACGGCCCGCGGCTCAAAAGCGGCGTGAACCTGCACGTGCGCGGCACCTTCGCGGACATCGCCGCGACGGTCGCCGACCGCTTTGACATCCACGATTTCCCGGCCGGGACCTCCTTCCTGCCGGAAGTCACCCCTTAATATCCAGCGAAAGGAGTTTTCACCATGCCCTTTTTGCATTTCAGCACCACCAAGGCGCTTACCCCGCCGCAGAAGGCCGCCCTTTCCGCCGGAATCGCGGACTGCGTGCGGCTCCTGCCCGGCAAGCCCGCCGACCGCGCCATGATCCGCATCGACGCGGGCTGCGAAATCTACCGGGGCGGCGAGATCGCCGAGTGCGCCTTTCTGGAGACGGTCTTCCAGAAGCCCCTGCCCATCGAAGCGCAGAGGGCGTACATCGAGGCGCTCTACGCCCTGATGAAGGAGCAGCTCGGCTTGGAAATCCCACAGGTCTACTTCGCGATGGTCGATCTCGACACCTGGGGCTCGCGGGGCACCCTCCACTGAACGGACGCGAAAAAGCGGCACGCCTTCGGCGTGCCGCTTTTTTCCTGCGCCGAAACCGGGGATTCCGTCAATTTGATACAAGACAAATTCCGCGCCGGGTGTTATGATAGGGGACAGACCGAAACCGGGAGGGATCGCCATGGCGGAGGAACGCCGCGTCTGTTACGATAGCGACCTGAAGATCGAGGCCTACCAGTTCCAGGGCCTGATGCAGAAATTTCCCAACCACTTCCACGACCACTACGTGGTGGGGTTTATCGAGAGCGGCAAGCGCCACCTCTCCTGCAAAAACCGCGACTACATCCTCGTGTCGGGGGATATGCTGCTTTTAAACCCGCGCGAAAACCACGAGTGCGAGCAGGTGGACGAGCGGGCGCTCGATTTCCGCTGCCTCAACATCCCCGAGGCGGTGATGGAATCGGTCATGGAGGAGATCACCGGCAGCCGCCGGCTGCCCGAATTTTCCGAGCCGGTCGCGCTCCAGGCGGAGGAGGCCCTGCTCCTGCGGGAGGTCCACGAGATGATCATGGAGGGCAGCGCCGACTTTGCCAAGGAGGAGGCATTCCTCTTCCTGATCGAGCGGGTGGTGGGCCGCTACGCCCAGCCGGCCGCAGGCCGTCCCGAGGCGGAAAACGCGGGCGTCCAGCGGGTGCGCGCCTTCGTGGACGCGCACTACGCCGAGCCGGTCTCCCTCGATGAGCTGGCAAAGGCGGCGGACATGAATAAATTCGTCCTGCTCCGGGCGTTCACGCGGGAGCGGGGCATCACCCCCTACCAGTACCTGCTGACGGTGCGCATCAACAAGGCGAAGGAACTGCTCGAACAGGGCGCGCAGCCGATCGAAGCCGCCATGTCCAGCGGCTTCACCGACCAGAGCCACTTCACCAACGCCTTCAAGCGCTTCATCGGCCTGACGCCCGGTCAGTACCGGGAGATTTTCCGTGAGAAATGAGGGAACCATCTTGCCAAAGCAAACCGTCCAGGGCCACCTCGCGGCGGCCCTGACCATCCTGATCTGGGGTACCACCTTTATCTCGACCAAGGTACTGCTCCGCGACTTCGCCCCCGTTGAAATCCTCTTCTTTCGCTTCTGCATCGGCTTTCTCGCCCTGCTTGTGATCTGTCCCCGCCGCCTGCGCTCCACCGGCTGGAAGCAGGAACGGTATTTCCTCTTTGCGGGGCTGACGGGCGTCACCCTCTATTTCCTGCTGGAAAACATCGCGCTGACCTACTCCCTCGCCTCCAACGTCGGCGTCATCATTTCGGTTGCGCCCTTCTTCACCGCGCTGCTCGCCCACTTCTTCCTGAACGGCGAGCCGCTGCGGAGCGGCTTTTTCATCGGCTTTGCCGTCGCGCTCGCGGGCATCGCGCTCATCAGCTTTAATGGGGCCGCCGTCCTGCGCCTCAACCCCCTCGGCGATCTGCTCGCCCTGCTCGCGGCCCTCGTGTGGGCGGTCTACGCGGTCCTCACCCGCCGCATTGCCGCGTTCGGCTGCCCCACAGTCCAGGCCACCCGCCGCGTCTTCTTCTACGGGCTGCTCTTCATGCTCCCCGCCCTGCTGTTCACCGATTTCCACTGGGGCTTCGCGCGCTTTGCGAATCCCATGCTCCTTTTCAACATCCTCTACCTCGGGCTGGGGGCCTCCGCCCTCTGCTTCGTCACCTGGAACTTCGCGGTCCGGCGGCTCGGCGCGGTCAAGACGAGCGTCTACATCTACTGCGTGCCGGTCATCACCGTCGCGACCTCGGTGATCGTCCTGCGGGAACGGATCACCCCCCTTGCGGCCGGGGGCGTCCTGCTGACGCTGGCGGGGCTGGTCCTCTCGGAACGGAATCCAGGGAAGGGAGATGTGTCGGTATGTCCAAAAGCGGACAAAAGTGCGTCCTGGTGATCGACGGGGCCCTGCCCGCGGGGGTGGCCGCGAATACGGCGGCCATCCTCGGGATCACGCTGGGCAAACGCTTCCCCGAGATCGTCGGACCGGACGTGGCCGACGCGGCCGGCCGGGTCCACACCGGCATCACCGGCTCCCCCATCCCCATCCTGAAGGGGGACCGCGCGCTGCTCCACGACCTGCGCGAGCGGCTTTGCACGGAGGAATTTTCCGGCCTGTTGACCGTCGATTTCTCCGATGTGGCGCAGCGGTGCCGCGTCTACGACGAATACATCAGCGGGGCCGCCGCGGCCTCCCCGGAGGAGTTCACCTACTACGGCCTGGCGATCTGCGGAGACGCCAAAAAGGTCAGCCGCCTCACCGGTAGCCTGCCGCTGCTGCGGTAACGAATAAAAACGCCCCCGTACCCGGCGCGCCGGGTACGGGGGCGTTGTGCATTTGATCCTTAAAGGTCGGGGGTCGTCGGCGGGGATTTGCGCAAAGGCGCGGCCTGCTGGAACCCGTAGGCGATCTCAATGAGGGTGGGCTCGCTCCACGGGCGGCCGATGATCTCCATGCCGACGGGCACGCCGATGGGGGCGTTCTCGTCCGGCGTGCTGTAGCCGGCGGGAACCGCGATCGACGGGAACCCGGTCACCGAGCAGAGCACGCCGTTGCGCTGCTGCTGGCTGCCGCCCGTCTTGCAGACGAGCTGCTGCTGGTGCGGGTAGACCATCGCGTCAAGCTCGTAGTCGGCCATCAGCTTCATGACCTTGGTCTGGGTCTGCGCGCGCAGGATCAGCCGCTGGTTGTATTCCGGCGTGCCGGTCGAAAGCTGCATCGCCTTCTCCAGGTTCTCCTTGATGCCGGGATGGAACTTGCCCGACGCCATGACCTCCTCCACCGAATGGACGGGGGCGCGCGGAGGCAGGGCGTTCAGGTAGATGTTGAGGTGGTCCTTGAGGTCGTAGAGATGGACGCTGACGCTCGAGGTGAGCCAGCCGGAGTCGATCTCCTCGGTGATGGGGACGACCTCGGCGCCCTGCTCGCGCAGGACCTCGATCGCCGCGCGCACGACGCGGTTGACCTCCTCGTGCACGTCCTTCTTGCCGAAGAAGCTCTCGAGCACGCCGATCCGCTTGCCGCGAATGCCGTCCTTCTTGAGGTATTCGGCGTAGCTGCCCTGCTGGAGCTTATCGACGCACCAGGCGGTCTCGTCGTCCTTCCTGTCGTAGCCCGCGATCACGTCGAGCACGGCCACGGCGTCCTCCACCGTGCGGCAGATGGGGCCGGCGGTGTCCTGCGTGAAGGAATAGGGCACGACCCCGCTGCGGCTCACCAGCCCGATGGTGGGGCGGATGCCCACGAGGGAGCAGGCGGAGGAGGGGGAGCGGATCGAGTTGATCGTATCGGTGCCGATGCCGAGGATGCCGAAGTCGGAGGCGATCGCCGCGCCCGTGCCGCCCGACGAACCGCCCGGCGTGCGGGTCAGGTCGTAGGGGTTGAGGGTCTGGCCGAGGATCGAGCTGATCGTCTCGCCCCAGATGGCAAACTCGTGCAGGTTGGATTTTGCGAGGATGATCGCGCCCGCTTCCCGCAGGCGCCTGGTGATGAAGGCGTCCTCGTCGGGCGTAAAGCCGCGCAGGCTCTCCGAGCCCGCGGTGGTCGGCATATCCGCCGTGTCGACGTTGTCCTTGAGGATGACCGGGATGCCGTGCAGCGGGCCGGTCAGCCCCTTCTCCTTAAGCGCCGCGTCGAGGCGGTCGGCCTCCTCGAGCGCCTTGGGATTGACGAGGATGATCGCGTTGAGGCAGGGCCCCTTCTGGTCATACGCGTCGATCCGCCCCAGGTAGTACTCCACGAGCTCGCGGCAGGTCACTTCCCCCGCCAGCATCGCGCGGTGCACCTCGGCGACCGTGGTTTCCTTAAAATTAAAAGGCATAACTGCAGGTTCCCCCTTTCAGGTCAGAGGCGTCAAACAGGCAGGAAGAGGACGCCCAGGATGAAGATCAGCCCGCTCATCAGCATGATGGCGGTGGTGTAGCCCATGATGTCCTTCGCCTTCAGGCCGGTGACGCCGAGCAGCGCGATCGCCCAGAACGGCTGGAACATGTTGGTCCAGGTGTTGCCGTAGCCGACCGCCAGCGCGGTCTTGATGATATCGGCGTTCATCATCATCGCCGACTGGACCGCGATCGGGCCCTGAACCGCCCACTGGCCGCCGCCGGAGGGGACGAACAGGTTGACGATCGAGGCGCTGATGAAGGTCCACAGCGGGAAGGTGAAGGGCGTGCTGATCGAGACGAGTCCGGTCGCGAGGATGTCGACGAGGCCGGAATACTTGATCATGCCCATGATGCCGGCATAGAGCGGGAACTGGAAGACGATGCCGCTGACGCCGCCGATGCCGTTTTTGACGGCACGGATGTAGTTTGCGATGTTGCCGTGCATGATGATGCCGGCGAAGAGGAAGATGGCGTTGACCATGTTGATATCGAGGTCAAAGCCCTTGGTCGCGAAGTGGTAGACGATATACACCACGCCCATCAGCGCAAGCGCATAGGCCAGGATGCGGCTGTGGTTGAGGCGGTCGCCCACGGAGGGGTTCTCGGGCATCTCGTCGACCGCTTCGCTCTCCAGCTCGATCATTTCGATCGCGGTCTTTTCGAGCGGGCTCACATGCTCCTCCTTGGGATGCAGCATGCCGGCGAAGATCGGCGGCAGCACGAGCAGCGCGATCGTAATGATGATGTTCATCGGGTTGAACATGTACTGGGAAATCGGGATGACGCCGATCTGGTCCTCGAGGAAGTGGCCCGGCGTCGCGATGAGCAGGCCGATGGAGGAGGAGAGCATCCCCTGCCAGGTCATCTGGCCGACATACGCACCCGCCGCAATCAGGCCGTACTCAAACGGGATCTTTTTGATGCGCAGCTCCTTGGCCAGCTCCTTGGCCAGCAGCGCGCCCACGATGAGGCTGAGGCCCCAGTGCAGGAAGGAGGCCAGGACGGATACGAAGGTGACCAGCCAGGCGGCCTGCTTGCCGCTCTTGGCGATCCCGGCCAGCTTGCGGATGCCCTTCTTCGCGATGGGCGCTTCCGCGACCGCGGATCCGGTGATGATGATCAGGCACATCTGCATTGCAAAGGCCAGCAACTCCCACAGACCCTTGTACCAGTTCTGAACCATCTGCATCGGAGTCTGCCGCGCGACCACAATGCCCAGGACAAACGCGATGAGGGTCAGCACGACCGCGAAAATACTCGGGTCGGGCATGTACTTCATCGACCATCTTGTCAGGGAGGCACCTACCCTTGCGATGACATTGCCTTCGTCCCTGCGGACCGGTTTCGACTCACTCGCCATGAAAACATCGCCTCTTTCTCTCTGTTTATTTATCCATCGGGGCGCGTCGTTACGCCCCGTTAGGACCACACACAGACAAGCAATTTCCAGTTTTCGACAATTTATATAATTTTTGATCACAATATTAACCTATTTTGTACAATCATCATACCACATCCGCTCCTCTTTGTACAGCGCGCCGGAAACGACAAAAAAATGGGCATCGTGGAAAAATTTCCACGACACCGTTGTCGTTTACGTAAATAATTATAATTTCGATCTTCCTCCTTGTCAATTCGCGCCATCCACCCCTTCGCAATTTTGGGGAGTCCTCCAAAAATTTCCCCAGAAAAAGTCGGGATTTTGCCTGTTTTTTCAACTCGCAGTTTGTGGAGCTTCCACTATGCAAATCCGCCCATTCGCGGTATAATGGTCTCGGACCGTTGTAAAAAATACCAATTCCCAAAAGGGGCGTGACAGATGCTTTCCGATAAGAAACTCTTCCTCTTCGACATCGACGGGACGGTCGCCATCGACGAAACGCTGATCGACGGAAGCCGCGAGCTCTTCTCCCACATCGATTCGATCGGCGGCAAGTCGATTTTCATCACCAACAATTCCACCAAGGGCGTCCGCGACTACATGGAAAAATTCCGGCGCATGGGGGTCGAGACCGACGAAAGCAATTTCATCACCGCCTCCTACGCGGCGGCCATCCATCTGCGCGCCCACTACCCGGGGAAAAAGGTCTTCCTGCTCGGCACCCGCTCCTTCGCCGGGGAGCTGCGCGCGGCGGGCGTCGATGTGACCGAGACGCTCGAGCCGGGCATCGCCTGCGCCGTCGTCGGCTTTGACAGCGAGCTCACCTACCGCAAGGTGGAGCTCCTCTGCGAGCTGCTCCTCACCCGTCCGGTCGACTACCTGGCCACCAACCCCGACCTCTGCTGCCCCGTGGGGTTCGGCGCGGTGCCCGACTGCGGCGCGATCTGCAAAATGATCGGCTGCGCGGTGGGCCGCGAGCCCCTCTTCATCGGCAAGCCCAACCGCGTGATGGTCGACCTCTGCCTGGGGGCCGCCGGCTTCTCCCCCGACGAAACGCTCGTGGTCGGGGACCGGCTCTACACCGACATCGCCTGCGGCGTCAACGCCGGCGTGGACACCGCCGTCGTCTTTACCGGCGAGGCGAAGCCGGAGGACATCCCCGCCTCCCGCTGGCAGCCGACCTGGCAGTTCCCCGACGTGCGCGCGCTGCTGAACGCGCTGCGCGAATAGACTTGAGAAAATCACACGAGCACGGAGGAACCGACATGGACTATATCCAGAATAACAAGGCCGCCTGGGAGGAGGCGTTCGAGCACCGGAAGCCCGGTTGGGGCGAGAACAACCACGAACGGCTGCTCGACGAACGTCTTCCCTTCTTCTGCGCGGACGTGGCAAGGGAGCTGGAGTCCGTCGACTGGAGCGGCAGGGCGGTCGCCCAGTTCTGCTGCAACAACGGGCGCGAGCTGCTCTCCCTCCTGCGCCTCGGCGCGGCGAGCGGGACCGGCTTCGACATCGCGGAAAACATCCTCGCGCAGGCGGCCGAAACCGCGAAAAAGGCGGGCGTCGGCAACTGCCGGTTCGTCGCCTGCAACATCCTCGACATCCCGGAGACCTTCCACAGTAGCTTTGACTTCGTCTTCTTCACCATCGGGGCGATCACCTGGTTCCGGGACCTGGGACCGCTCTTCCAAAAGGCGGCGGACTGCCTGAAGCCGGGCGGCCGGTTTCTGCTCCACGATTTCCACCCCTTCATGAACATGCTGCCCATGCCCGGCGAGCCCGCCTTCGACCCGGAACGCCCCGACCGGGTCGCCTACTCCTATTTCCGCCGGGAGCCCTGGCTCGAAAACGAGGGGATGGGTTACCTGTCGGAGCGGTACGCCTCCAAAACCTTCACCAGCTTTTCGCACACGATGGCCGACATCGTCGGCGCGGTCAGCGCGGCGGGGATGCGCGTCGAAAAGCTGCGGGAGTTCGATTACGACGTCGGGCTGACCGACGCCTACGACGGGAGGGGGCTGCCCCTCTCCTTCCTGCTCACCGCCGAAAAGGACCGCGCGAAGTGAGTTCTCCGCGGTGAAAAACCCCCGCCCCGGTACCCGGGGCGGGGGTTTTTGTCACCTCACCAGTTTGTCGAGCAGCGCGGCGATCTCCTCGATCTTTTCCTCCGCCGCGCCGTTTTCGCACGCGTCCCGCACGCACCCCTCAAGATGCGCGCGAAGCACCTCCCGGTTGGCGCGCCCTAAAATCGACTCGGCCGCCATGATCTGGTTGGACACGTCGATGCAGTAGCGGTCCTCCTCCACCATCTTGAGGATGCCGTCGATCTGCCCGCGCGCCGTGCGCAGCAGGCGGGCGACCTGTTCCCTGTCCGCCCGCATGTCAGCTCAGCGAGACGACGTCGTAGCCCGCGTCGGTGACGGCGGCCTTCAACTGCTCGTCGGACGCCCTGCCCTCCGTCTCAATGGAGGCGGTCTTGGCCTCGAGGTCGACCTTCGCCGTCACGCCGTCGAGCGCGTTCAGCGCCTTTTCCACCCGCGCGGAGCAGTGTCCGCAGCTCATGCCTTCGATCACCATCGTCTTTTTCATGGAAATGATTTCCTCCTTTGGGTTGATTTTTTCTTGCTGATTACTATTTGTATTGGAAGCCGCGGCCCTCCGCGGCTGGAACAGCTTGAGGCGCAGGGCGTTCGAGACGACGCACACCGAGCTTAAACTCATGGCCGCCGCGCCGAACATCGGATTGAGCTTCCAGCCGAACACCGAGAAGAAGACGCCCGCCGCCAGCGGGATGCCGATCGAGTTATAGAAGAACGCCCAGAAGAGGTTCTGCTTGATGTTGCGGATGACCGCGCGCGACAGGTCGATGGCCGTCACCGCGTCGAGCAGGTCGCTCTTCATGAGCACCACGTCGGCCGATTCGATCGCCACGTCGGTGCCCGCGCCGATCGCAATGCCCACGTCCGCGCGGGTGAGGGCAGGCGCGTCGTTGATGCCGTCGCCCACCATCGCGACCTTACGGCCCTGCTCCTGCAGCTTGGCGACCTCCCGCTCCTTGTCCTGCGGGAGCACCTCCGCCACCACCCGGCCGATGCCGAGCTGCTTCTGGATGGCGGCCGCGGTGCGCTTGTTGTCGCCGGTGAGCATCACCACGTCGACGCCCATCTGCCCGAACGCCTCGATCGCCGCGCGGCTGGTCGGCTTGACCGTGTCGGCCACCGCGACCACGCCGAGCGCCTTGCCCTCGCCGGCAAAGTAGAGGGGGGTCTTGCCCTCCCCTGACAAGGTCTCGCCCTTTTCAGCGAAGCCGCCGAGCTCGATGCGGTTTTCCTCCATCATCCTGCGGTTGCCCGCGAGGTAGCGGACGCCGCCCACCTCGGCCGCGACGCCCTGCCCCGCGACCGCTTCAAACCCCGTCACGGCGCGCAGAGAGAGGTTCCGCCGTGCGGCCTCTTCGACGATCGCGGTGGAGAGCGGGTGCTCCGACGGCTTTTCCACCGAGGCGGCGATCGTCAGCAGCTCCGTCTCGGAGAGGCCATCCGCCGTCCGGATATCGGTGACGCGCGGTTTGCCCTCGGTGATCGTGCCCGTCTTGTCGAGCACGACGGTGTCGATCGTGTGGGCGGTCTCGAGCGCCTCGGCGGATTTGATGAGGATGCCGTTTTCCGCGCCCTTGCCGGTGCCGACCATGATCGCCACCGGGGTAGCGAGGCCGAGCGCGCAGGGGCAGGAGATGACGAGCACCGCGATGCCGATCGAGAGCGCGAACTCCACCGTATGCCCGAGCAGCAGCCAGGTCACGGCGGCGATCACGGCGATGCAGATGACCACCGGCACGAACACGCCGCTCACCTTGTCGGCGAGCTTGGCGATGGGGGCCTTGGAGTTGGCCGCGTCCTCAACGAGCGCGACGATCTGCGCGAGGGTGGTGTCCGCGCCCACCTTGGTGGCGCGGAATTTGAAGTAACCGGAGCGGTTGATCGTCGCCGCGATCACCCGGTCGCCCGGGCCCTTGTCCACCGGGATGCTCTCCCCGGTGATCGCCGATTCGTCGACCGCGGCGCTGCCCTCGGTAATCTCCCCGTCAACCGGGATGCTCGCGCCCGGCTTGACGATCAGCAGGTCGCCCACCGCGACCTCCTCGACCGGGATTTCCGCTTCGACGCCCTCCCGCTCGACGAGCGCCGTCTTGGGCGCGAGGTCCATCAGCTTGGTGATCGCCTCGCTCGTCTTGCCCTTCGAGCGGGTTTCGAGGAACTTGCCGAGCGTGATGAGCGCCAATATCATGCCCGCCGACTCGAAGTAGAGATCCATCGAATACTGCTCCACCAGGGCGGTGTCGCCGTGCCCGAGCCCCCAGCCGATCATGTAGATCGCCACCACGCCGTAGATCATCGCCGCCGCCGAGCCGATCGCGATCAGCGAATCCATGTTGGGCGCGCCCTTGAAGAGGGTCTTGAAGCCCACCTGGTAGTATTTGCGGTTGACGTAGGCGATCGGAAGCGTCAGCAGCAGCTGGGTGAACGCGAAGACGAGCGCGTTTTCCGTCCCGTGCAGGAAATGGGGCAGCGGCAGGCCCATCATATGCCCCATCGAGATGTAGAAAAGCGGGATCAGGAAAACGAAGGAGACGATCAGCCGCCGCTTCATGTTGGCGATCTCGGCCGCCATCGGGTCGGCGGCTGGCGCTGCCTTCGCCTGCGGGCGGGACGAAGCCGCGCCCGCGTGCACCGAGGCTCCGTAGCCGGCTTCCTCGACCGCATGGATGACGGCGGCGTCGCTCGAGGCCGTCTCGTCGTAGTCGACCGCCATATTGTTGGAGAGCAGGTTGACCGTCACCGACCGGACGCCCGGGACCTTCGCCACGCTCTTTTCCACGTGCGCCGAGCAGGCGGAACAGGTCATGCCCGTCACATCGAATTTTTGCTTCATGGCTTTCATCCTTTCGATACCCCCCGGGGGTGGGGGTGGGTCTGCTGTTATTCTATACCGATTTTATCCACTTGTCAAGGGGTTTGCGCGCTTTACATCGGTAACGCGATGATGTATAATAAACTCTGCCTTATCTAAGATTCCCGGAACCATCCGGATTTATAGGGGGAAACACCATGCTCATCGACTTTCACACCCACATCTTCCCCGACGCGCTCGCCGCAAAGACGCTGCCGCGCCTCTCGCACATCGCCTATGACAGCCCCTACCACACCGACGGCACCGAGCGCGGCGCGCTCGACGCCATGTCCGCCTGGGGCGTGGACCGCGCCGTCGTGCTGCATATCGCCACCAAACCCGGCCAGCAGAAGACCGTCAACCGCTTCGCCGCCGAGGTGCAGGCGCGCAACCCGAACATGCTCTGCTTCGGCACCGTGCATCCGAAGGACCCCGGCGCGGCCGACGAGATCGCCGAAATCAAGGCCGCCGGCCTCTGCGGCGTCAAGCTGCACCCCGCCTATCAGGCGTGCTATTTCGGGGACGAGGCGTATTTTCCAATCTACGCCGCCATCGAAAAAGCGGGGTTGCCGCTCCTGCTGCACGCGGGGCGCGACCCCGTCAGCAGAGAGAATTTCGCGCCCGCCGGCCAGATCGCGGCCGTCGCGCGCGCCTTCCCGCGCCTCGCCCTCGTCGCCGCGCACATGGGCGCGCTTGGCCAGACGGAACCCGCCGAGCGGTATCTCTGCGATCTGCCCAACGTCTATTTCGACACGGCCATGAGCTCCGTCTACCTCGAGCCGGGCGAGTACCTCCGCCTCATCCGCAAGAAGGGCGCCGACCACGTGCTCTTCGGCACCGACTGCCCCTGGAACACCGTTGAAAACGAGCTCGGTATGCTCGAGCGCCTCGGCCTTACCGGGGAGGAACTCGAGGACATCAAGTGGAGGAACGCCGAGAGGCTGCTGCCCCAGGGGGACTTTTGAAAAAGTCCCCCTGGACCCCGAAAACTTTTAACAGGCCCGCCGCCCCGCGCCGCCGTCCGCTCGGCCCATGCGGCAGAGCTGAAAAACGGTCCCCCGGGCCCTCAAAACCTTTGGCGGGTCCGCCGTGCGGTTTGCCGCAAGCATATCCATCCCCCCGCCCGCCCTACGGGCGGGGGCTTCGTCTTTTTGCACGGAAATTCCGGCGCGGCGCGCGAATTTACAATATTCCATTGTCTTTTGCACATAATTTGATTATAATATGATTCTGCAATGGTATTTTTATCCGGGTTTATCCGGGCTTTCGGAGGATTTTATGCAGCAGCTCACCCAGCAGTTATTTGAGTTCCTGTCAGGCGCGGGCCGCGAGCTTGCCCTCTTCCTCGTGTCGATGGTGCCGCTCATCGAGCTGCGCGGCTCCATTCCGCTCGGCGCGCTCTTTGGGATGGACTGGCCGACCGTCTTTGTCATCTCGGTCGTCGGCAACCTGCTGCCCGTCCCGTTTATCGTGCTTTTCGGCAGGCCGCTCTTCCGCTGGCTCAAGTCCACGCGCCTGCTTTCCGGGCTTTCCACCCGCATCGAAAACCGGCTCATGGCAAAGTCGGACAAGGTCACCCGCTACGAGTCCATCGGGCTCTGCCTCTTCGTGGCCGTGCCCCTGCCGGGCACCGGGGCGTGGTCGGGCGCGGCGATCGCCGCGCTGCTCGGGATGCGTATGCGCCCCGCGCTGCTCTCGATCACGCTGGGCGTGCTGATCGCCGGGGTCATCATGACGGTGGGGTCCTACGGGCTGCTCGGCTTTTTGAATCTCTTCTGACGGCTGGTCAAATGAACGGAAAGGGGACGGCGGTGTGGACAAGTATAAAAAGCTGCTCTCCAACACGCTGATCTTTGCAGTCGGCACCTTCAGCTCGAAGGTGCTTGTTTTTCTGCTCGTTCCTTTCTATACCCGCGTGCTTGCTCCGGGAGAACTCGGCGACGCCAACCTGCTCGCACAGACCGCCAACCTGATCATCCCGCTCGCGTCGATCGGCATGTCCAACGCCATCATCCGGTTCGGCATCGACCGCGCCACCGACAAGCGGGACGTTTTTACCGGCGCGCTCACCGCCATTTTTTCCGGGTATGTGCTCCTGCTCGCCTTCTATCCGCTCCTCTCCCGCGTCGAGATGCTCGAGGGCGGCGCGCCGCTCGTCTACCTCTATGTGCTCACCTCCTGCATGCGCTCCCTCTGCGCCCAGTTCGTGCGCGCCAAGCAGTTCATCAAGCTCTATGCCTTCGACGGGGTGCTCAGCACCATTTTGGTCATCACCTTCAACATCATCTTTCTGGTGGTGTTCCACCTCGGCCTCACAGGGTACCTGCTCGCCACCATCGCCGCCGATTTCCTCTCCTCCGTCTTCCTTTTCACTATCGCGGGCCTGCGCCGGTATATCCGTTTCCGGGGTTGCGACTGGTCGGTGCTCGGCTCGATGCTGCGCTATGCCGTCCCCCTCATCCCCGCGAATATCTTCTGGTGGGTCACCAACGCCTCCGACACCTATTTCATCAAATACTACATCGGTTCGGACGCAAACGGCCTGCTCACCATCGCCTACAAGGTCCCCACGATCATCAACCTGCTCTCCGGCATCTTCACCGACGCCTGGCAGATGTCCGCCTTCACCGAGGACGGCCCCGGGCGCACCCGCTTTTTCAGCAACGTCTTCGCCGCCTATCAGGCGTTTATCTTCTCCGCCGCCTCGGGCCTGCTGCTCTTCAGCAAGTTCGTCATCCACATTCTTGCGCACGGCGAATACCTGGAGTCGTGGAAGTATACCCCCTTCCTGCTGCTGGCCACCTCCTTCTCCTGTTTCGTCACCTTCCTGGGCAGCATCTACATGACCGAGAAGAAGAGCGTCGCCACCCTCGTCACCACCGCGCTCGGCGCGGGCGCGAACGTCATCCTCAACGCCCTGCTCATCCCCCGCTTCGGCATCAACGGCGGCACCTTCGCCACCTTCGCCAGCTACCTCATCGTCTTTGCCGTGCGCATCGTCGACACCCGCCGCTTCATCAAGCTCCACTGGAGCCCCTTCAAGCTGCTGCTCAATCTCGCCATCCTTCTCGGCCAGACGTGGGTGCTCCTCAACCTTGAGGCCGGCTGGATCCTGCCCGAGGCCCTCCTCTGCGCCCTCCTGCTCGCCCTCAATTTCCGCCAGATGCTCGCCAACGCGCAGAAAATTCTGAAGAAGCGGTAGCCAAAGGGAACTTTTGAAAAAGTTCCCTTTGGAAACCCTCAAAACGTTTGGTTCAGGCGGCCTGCGGCAGCTTTCCGCACACGCCGCCCGTGCCGGAGGGAACCCGCATACCGGTTTCGCGGCCCAACCCGATCTCCTTTTTTATCAGTTCCCTTTGGAAACCCTCAAAACGTTTGGTTCAGGCGGCCTGCGGCAGCTTTC